>NZ_BADX01000151.1:0-42747 GCF_000241365.1 Pseudoalteromonas sp. BSi20480
AAAATAATCTCTAAAGCGTAGCGTCTCTTAAGCGAACCACCTCTTTGTGAGCGGTGTTTTGGTTATTAGTAGCGCACCGACTTCAAATAAGAAACACCCGCTAAATCAATGTAACGGATTTTTTGCTTTCTGGGGTTTAAAACACCAAACCTTCAACACTCAGATCGGGCGAGCAAAGTGACACCTGACACCAAAAAACATCGATTATAATTATAGTGTTCTTATTTCAAGAGCAGGATTACCAGCAACAACTGTATTCTCCTTTACATTTTTGGTGACGAGCGATCCCGCACCAATAACACTGTTATCGCCAATAGATACGCCTGCTAAAATAATTGCACCTGCACCAATCCATACGTTGTTGCCTATTATAATCGGTGCTGCAAAGTTTTCTTTATTCAGTCGCAGTGTAGGGTTAACAGCATGGGATACCGCTAGTAATTGAACATTGGGGCCTATTAAGCAGTCATCACCGATGGTAATTGCCCCCTCACTAATTGGAGCATCTAATACCGTACAGTTAATGTTTATGAAGCTACGATCACCAATAGTTATTTGATTACCATAATCGCAATGAAAACCTGATTCTATAATTACCCCTTCACCGCATTGAGCGAACAGCTCTTTAATGCGTTTTAAATTACCTTTACTTGGGCTTTTATTAAAGAGTCGGCATATTTCGCCAGTTTGCTTTCGTAGCGCTAATAGCGTTTTATCTAAGCTGTTAAATGACTGCATTAAGGCTTCTTTGATTGATTAACTGATCCTAGCGCTATTTTACCTTTATTATTCCTTGTTGAAAGCTGCTTTATTTTTGCTCGTTCACTTGCCATTTAACTAGTTTCGTTTAGAATTACACATCTTTCGAAACGAAACTTAATCTACGAGCTTTATGACTAAACGAAACACACAGCAACGCCGCCATTTAATACTTACTCAGATAAATGAGCTAGGTGAAGTGGCTGTTGAAAAGCTCGCTGAGCAGTTTCAAACATCTGAAGTAACCATTCGTAAAGATTTAACCGCGCTTGAAAAAAGCGGCTTGTTACTGCGCCGTTATGGTGGAGCTATTGCACTGCCTAAAGAAATCGTCACCGACGAAATAGACTCTAAACGCAAAGTAGCAATAGCTAAGGCTGCAGCAGCACTCATAAAAGATCATAACCGCATTATTATTGATAGCGGGCGCACTACGGCCGCTATGATCCCAGAGCTTGCAAATAAGCGAGGGTTAGTTGTAATGACCAACGCGATTAAAGTGGCGAGCCGTTTACTATCACTTGAAAACGAGCCAACACTTTTAATGACCGGTGGTACATGGGATCCACATTCTGAGTCGTTTCAGGGGCAAGTTGCTGAAAACGTATTATGCTCTTATGACTTCGATCAATTATTTATTGGTGCAGATGGCATAGATGTAAAGCGCGGCACGACTACCTTTAATGAGTTAGTTGGCTTAAGCCAAGTAATGGCAAAAGCAGCTCGCGAAGTAATCGTTATGGTTGAGTCAGATAAGATTGGCCGAAAAATACCAAATTTAGAATTACCGTGGAAAATAGTAACCACTTTAATAACCGATACTGGCTTAGCAGATGATAAACGCAAAGCGATTGAGGCGTGTGGTGTAAAACTAATTTGTGCAGAGATTATTGATTAGTAACTAAAAAGCGAGTTACTAGAATTAAAAAATTAATGGAGACACTATGTGTGGAATAGTTGGGGCAGTTGCAGAACGTCCAGTAAACAAAATTTTAGTTGAAGGCCTTAAACGTCTTGAATACCGTGGCTACGACTCTGCCGGTGTAGCACTTTTAGAAGGCTCTACACTAAATACTGTAAAAGCAGTCGGTAAAGTAGTTAACGTAGAGGCTGCACTTGAGAAAGCAGGTGTTAGCGGTCATACAGGTATTGCACACACACGCTGGGCAACACACGGCAGCGTTACTGAAGAAAACGCTCACCCGCATGTATCAAATAACCAGCTAGCACTCGTGCATAACGGTATTATTGAAAATCACGCAAGCTTACGCGCATCGCTTAAAGAAGAAGGCTACGAGTTCCTATCTGAAACCGATACCGAAGTAATGGTGCACTTAATTCATAAGCTTCGTAAGCAACACACTACGTTACTTGCATCTGTTCAAGCCGCAGTTAAGCAATTTGAAGGTGCGTTTGGTACCGTTGTATTTGATAAAGCAAACGACAATGAAATCATCGTAGCGCGCTCAGGTAGCCCACTTGTAATAGGTTTAGGCCTTGGCGAAAACTTTATTGCGTCTGATCAGTTAGCACTATTACCAGTTACACGTAGCTTCATCTTTTTAGAAGAAGGCGACGTAGCCCGAATTACACGTGATACTGTTGAAATT
Organism: Pseudoalteromonas sp. BSi20480; assembly: GCF_000241365.1. NCBI lineage: Bacteria > Pseudomonadati > Pseudomonadota > Gammaproteobacteria > Alteromonadales > Pseudoalteromonadaceae > Pseudoalteromonas > Pseudoalteromonas sp. BSi20480. The sequence goes on from NZ_BADX01000151.1 coordinate 2,370, forward strand.
TTTGATGAAAATGGCGACGCTGTAGAGCGCGAAGTTATTGAATCAAATATCACGCAAGACGCTTCAGGCAAGGGCGACTACCGCCACTACATGCTAAAAGAAATTTACGAGCAACCACTTGCGGTACGCAATACCCTTGAAGGGCGTTTAAACGACGACCGCGTAGCAATTGACGCCTTTGGCGACAGCGCTCAGCAAATATTTAAAGATGTAAAACACGTACAAATTATTGCCTGTGGTACGTCATACCATTCAGGTATGGTTGCCCGTTACTGGCTTGAGCAATTTGCAGGCGTTAGCTGTAATGTTGAGATTGCCTCTGAGTTTAGATACCGCCAATCGTATGTACACGAAAACAGCCTACTTGTGACTATTTCACAATCGGGTGAAACAGCCGATACGCTAGCGGCATTACGCTTAGCTAAAGAGCAAGGTTACATGGCATCAATGACCATTTGTAACGTACCGGGTTCATCGCTTGTGCGCGAATCTGACCTTGCCTTTATGACTAAAGCCGGCGCTGAAATTGGTGTAGCTTCTACTAAAGCATTTACAACACAATTAGTTGGTTTGTTAATGCTTACTGCGTCTATAGCTCAAGAAAAACAACTTGATCAAAGTGCTATTGTAGATGCTATAAAAGTACTTCCTGCTAAGCTTGAAGAAACATTACTGCTTGCTGATGGCATTGCAGACCTTGCAGAAGAGTTTGCCGACAAACATCACTCACTGTTTTTAGGTCGTGGCTCGCAATACCCAATTGCAATGGAAGGTGCGCTTAAACTTAAAGAGATTTCGTACATTCACGCAGAAGCCTACGCAGCGGGCGAGCTTAAACATGGGCCACTTGCACTTATTGATGCCGACATGCCAATTATTGTTGTAGCACCAAACAATGAGCTATTAGAAAAGCTTAAATCAAACGTAGAAGAAGTACGTGCACGTGGCGGCATTATTTACGTATTCGCAGATAAAGATTCACACTTTGAGTCAGACGACACAATGCGTGTAATCAACGTAAACCACACTGACGACATTATTGCGCCAATTGTTTACACACTGCCATTACAGTTATTGTCGTACTATGTAGCCGTAATTAAAGGTACCGACGTTGACCAACCACGTAACTTAGCTAAATCTGTTACGGTTGAGTAAAATCAATAAGTTATTGTTTGTTAGTTAAAACTAAAAAGGCGCTCAACGCGTCCTTTTTTTGTACCTCAAAGCCTGTTAGATTAAATAACCCACTATTTTCAAAAGGATTAGTAATGCGTTTATTAGCCGTTATTTGTTTTGTTAGCTTTTTTGCTTTTAGTTCACAAAATGCCTTTGCACAATCTGGCACTAAACAGCAAAGTGTAGATTACTCTCAGTTCATGCACTCTATTAAATCGGCTGTTTTAAACGAAGAGCGTACTGTTGTAGTCCAGCTACCAAAGAACTACCAAGCTGAGCCAAACAAAGTTTATCCGGTCATTTATCGCCTTGATGGCGCGGGTAACATACCGCTTATAAGTGCTGTGATGGAGCGCTTGCAAAATGATAATCGTGCGCCCGAGGCTATTATTGTCGCTATTGAAAACAACAATCGACTCAGAGATTTATACCCCACAGTGAATAAAGAGCCACAAGGCCCGGTAGGTGAAGGCGGTGGTGCAGCAAAGTTTTTAGCATTTATTGAGCAAGAACTTATGCCCTTAATTAATAAAAGTTATCGTACGCACAATTATAATGTGATTGCAGGGGCCTCTGCTGCAGGCGTGTTTGCACTTTATACAATGCAAGCTAACCCTGATCTTTTCCAAGCGCATATTGCGTATAGCCCAGCGGTTTGGTGGAACTATGGTGCATCGGTAAAAGCAACTAAGGCGTTTATTAATAAATCAACAGACCTAAATAACTATGTCTACATTAATATAGGCGAAGAAGCAGGCATAATGCGTGAGCGATACAATGAACTTCAGCAAGCTTTGCAATCTAATAGCTTGCCAAATTTACGCTTTTTTAGTGATGCGTTTGATGGTGTCTCGCATAACCTGACTTCGGTTGCTGGTTCATTTAATGCCTATCACAACTTATTTTTGCCTAAAAAAATGCCCATAAGTGCTTTAACTGACGATGTAACCTCTATTGATGCTTATTATCAAAACTTATCTCGACAATGGGGCGAGCAGATTGCGCCATCGGATCGCGCTGTTAGATCACTCGGGTATAACTTAACGGGCAGCAAGCAATTTTCCCGCGCTATTGAAGTGTTTAGGTACAATATAAAAAACCACCCAAAATCAGTCGATGCGTTTTCAGCCTTATCTTATGGCTATGAAATGCAAGGCGATACTCGCCAAGCGCTTGAACAGATGGAATCTGCTTTAGCGATAGCAGACGACTCATATCCTTATATACATTACTTAAAAGAAACAAAAGCTAGATTACAAACGCAGCTAAGCAAAACGCAGTAATGTAAAAGGATAAAGCGCAGAAGGAGCCTGGGCTTACAGTTACCTTTACAACACGCAGCTGTTACCTATGAAAACATTTAAATCACTAATTCCTACTTAATAAGCGCTAAATACGCTAAGATTACAGGCTACTTTTTTAGCAATAAGCCCACAACTTTTATGACCTCAGCAACAAGCCCTAGCACTTTTAACGAACTTGGCCTTATTCCAGAGCTACAAGCTCGTTTAACCGATTTGGAATATAGCCAACCTACGCCAATTCAAGCTAAGGCGATTCCAAGTGTACTGGCTGGTAGCGATTTAATTGCGGGTGCAAATACTGGCTCAGGTAAAACAGCAACGTTTGCTTTGCCTATGTTGCAAAAGTTATTTTTAGAGCAAGGCGCTAAAAAAGCAGCGAGCAAAGGTAATTTTGTCACTGGGCTTATTTTGGTACCTACCCGTGAGCTTGCTACGCAGGTGGCCGATAGCGTTAAATCGTATTCTGCTAACTTTAATGGCGCGATTAAAACGGTGGCGGTATTTGGTGGTGTGTCGGTTAATACACAAATGCAGGCTCTACGCGGCGGCGCCGATATTATCGTGGCAACACCAGGGCGCTTGCTCGATTTAATCTCAAGCAATGCGATTAAGCTCGATAAGGTAACGACCTTAGTGCTTGATGAAGCCGACCGCATGTTAAGCCTTGGCTTTACCGAAGAGCTTACTGAGTTATTAGCGCTTATGCCTGCTAAAAAACAAACTATGTTGTTTTCAGCAACCTTCCCAGAGCAAGTCACACAATTAACGCAAGAGCTGTTAACCAGCCCAGTTGAAATACAAGTTCAAAGTAAAGACGAAAGCACGCTTGTACAGCGCGTATTTACAGTTAATAAAGGCGAAAAAACTACGGTTTTAGCGCATTTAATTAAAGCGCATAAATGGCGCCAAGCACTTATTTTTGTAAACGCTAAAAAAGACTGTGAGCACTTAGCAGGTAAGCTTGAAAAGCGTGGTATTAACGCACAGGTATTTCATGGTGATAAAGGCCAAAGTGAGCGTACTCGCGTAATAGAAAAATTTAAAGCCGGTGAAATAGAAGTACTTATTGCTACCGATATTGCTGCCCGTGGTTTAGATATTGCCAAACTGCCCGTTGTTATTAACTTTAACTTACCGCGCAGCCCCGCCGATTACATGCACCGTATTGGCCGAAGCGGCCGTGCCGGTGAAGTTGGCTTAGCGTTATCGTTAATTGATTATGAAGACTTTCATCACTTTAAAATAATCGAAAAGAAAAACAAACTTCGCTTAGAGCGTGAAGAAGTAACGGGTTTTGCAGTTAACCAAGCAAACCTTGATGCAGCTGATGCGCTTAAAAACGACAAGCCAATGGCAAAACCAGAAGGCACAGGTAAGAAAAAGAAGAAAAACAAAGTTAACCCAGAAGATGATGCATGGAGTGGTTGGCGAAATCGTTCTAAGTAAGGTTTTATAGTCACTTTATATTAGGCAGCTACCTTTATGAGGCGCTGCCTTCTTTACTGTTTGGGCACATAAAAGTGTAACTGTAGTTTATAAAGGGAAATTAAGTGAATTTACCAACCAAATGGCTATTGCTGCTTTGTGTATTAACTTGTTTTAAATTAAGTGCAAATACGCCATATGAAATTCCTAGAAGTAGCGTTATTCAGCTAACAGAACCTTCTAGTAAGCGTGTTTACCCTGTTTTTATTCAACTCCCTAAGTCATATAAAAATAAGCCAGGTAAAACATATCCAGTTATTTATTTAACCGATGCGCCGTATACCTTTCCTATAGTGGCAGGGGCTACACGGTTTCCTATGAATAGCGGCAAAATGCAGCAAGCAATTATTGTCGCCATTGGTTATGAAAAAGGGTCTATTGGATCTGCCAGTCGAATTAGAGACTACACACCTACCTTTGCAAAGGATTGGAAAAAACAAACAGGTAATGCACAAGGGCACATTAAGTTTATTAAAAGCACCGTGTTCCCTTATATTGAGCAAAACTACCGAGCAAGTCACACACAAAAAACCTACATAGGTAACTCGCTAGGCGGCTTATTTGGTGCCACTGTTTTATTTACAGAACCCGATTTATTTAGCCATTATATTATTGGTAGCCCGTCTGTTTGGTTTGATAGCAACGCAATCTTAGCGCTACAAGCAAATAAACCTAAAGTGCCTACAAAGGTTTATATATCGGTGGGAGCAAAGGAAATCCCAGCTTTTGGTGAAGGGCAAAATATGGTTGAGGGTGCCAAGCTATTGGTACAAAAAATTAATGCACTTAACAGTGACAACATACAATTAAAAAGTGTTGTTATTGAAGGGGCGAGCCATGTAACCGCATTTCCTACTACTGCAATACAAGGGCTTGATTGGGTGCTGGGAATAACAACGATCGACTCAAATATTTAATCATTCTAGCGTGCTAAATAGAGCGCTAACAGCGTTATGAATTTCTCATTTAGAACAACTACATGTCGATATTTATGCGTTGTTATCACGCTATTTATCTGTCGCTATAAATGCTTAATAACTTAACACGATTGGTGCAGCCAATAAGCCCTAAAGGGCACTAAAAGCTTAAGCGCTTTCAAGTTCCTGTTTCCAGTTTACCAGCACTTCAATAAACTCTGGGCCTATACCACAGCAACCCCCAATAACAGTTGCACCCTGAGCGTGCCACTTCTTTGCAAAGCCTAGGTATTCTGAAGGTGAAATATCACGATATGCTTGCGAGCCTTGATTGGCTTGATAGTCATGGGCAATAGGCGTAAAGCCGTTTGCAAAGGCGCCCAAAGCCACGGTTTTATTAAGCTTCGATAATACCTTATTAGTATCTATTAAGGCTTGTTCTATTACTTCGGGGATCGAGCAATTAAATAAAATACCTGCAACATTGTGATCAAGCAGTTCAGTTACGGCGTCAGTTACAAATTCGCCTGAGCGCAGGGTTGCTAGTTCGCTAACTTCATCATTTAAGGTAAATGCGTAATAGCATGGTTTGTTTGAATTTTTAAATACGCTTGCCATTACTTGTGCTTCTTCAATGCTAGAAATAGTTTCGCCAATCCATAAATCTACATACTCGTTTTGTGCTTCATAAAGTGTATTTAAAATAGTAAAACCACGCTTACGTTCAAATAGCTCCGGGCGGTAAGAGCCAAATACCGGAGGAAGCGAACCTGCTACCAGTATATTTTTATTTGCACTTTGAGCCGCTTTTTTTGCAATGATTGCAGCTTGGTTAGCAAGCTCGGCACCCTGTGCATCATAAAGCGCTTCGCCTAAATGAAACGGTACACAGGCGTAACTATTTACAGTAATTACTTCAGCGCCAGCATCTATAAACCCAGAGTGTGCTTGAGTAACAAAGTGTGGCGCTTCTATAAGTGCCTGTGCACTCCAAAGAGGTTGCGTAAACGGAGCGCCAATGCGTTTAAGTTCGCGGCCCATGCCACCATCTAAAATAATTACTTTTTTCATAATAAGCTTCCGCTGTTCTATACAATATGACGTCATTCAAGCATGTTTTGCTTAAAAATATAGTGAAACTTCATCAGGTTTAACATGAAAATAGCTCAATACTTTTTAATAGACACAAAAAAAGCGACTGCCTAGAGGAGTCGCTTACTTTTAAATAAGGATTAGCTTATTTGTAAAACGCTTCTACCTTGCCTTTTACTTTCATAAGCAATGGCTGACCGCGGCGATCTAACGCTTTAGGTGCTGCTACTTTAATCCAACCTTCGCTAATGCTGTATTCTTCAACGTCAAAACGTTCTTTGCCATTTAGAGTAATACCAATTTCATGTTCAAATACTTCTTCTACATAAAATTTGCTGCGTGGATTAATAGAAAGTTGATCTGGTAATTCAGGTTTGTTTGTATCAGTCATAATAGGGATCTGTATAGAATATATTGTGCGCTATTGTAGGCAATACAGGAGTTATGCTCAAGCAAGACTGAAATAAATGTTTGAAGGGGTTTTACTAATACTTATAAGAGGTAATTAAGGGGGTAATAAATGCGTTAAAAAACGCATTTATTTAAAACATGTTAAATGCTAACAATGTTTTCAGCTTGTGGGCCTTTTTGACCTTGAGTAACAGTAAACTGTACACGTTGGCCTTCAGCAAGGGTTTTAAAACCGTCGCCAGAGATTGCGCTGAAATGTGCAAACACATCAGGGCCAGACTCTTGCTCGATAAAACCAAAACCTTTTGCTTCGTTAAACCATTTTACTGAACCAGTAGTTGTAGTAGACATAATATGTATCCTAAAAAATTAATATAAGTGTGCCTGAAAAGAGGCGATTGAGCCGGAAAAAATAGTTAACTTGAGGATAACGCGCAGGATTATTACTAAAACAACGGGGTACTAACAAATAAAACAAAACTTCTTTCAAACTAGTATTCAAAATGGGTTATTGCTAACCCATTTAATTGTTTAGCAATTAGATGCTAACAATGTTCTCAGCCTGTGGGCCTTTTTGACCTTGAGTAACAGTAAACTGTACACGTTGGCCTTCAGCAAGGGTTTTAAAACCGTCGCCAGAGATTGCGCTGAAATGTGCAAACACATCAGGGCCAGACTCTTGCTCGATAAAACCAAAACCTTTTGCTTCATTAAAAAATTTAACTGTACCAGTTGTTGTATTAGACATAATAGATCCTAAAAATAAATAAAAGTGTGCCCTAAATAGGCAATTTAACAGGAAGAAAACGTGCATTTAACTGAGGATAACGCGAAGGATTATTACTAATATCAACGAGGTACTTACAAATAAACTGGGTTTTCATCAACCCGATGCCGAGCAGGATAACAGCATGTTTGATAATACACCAAGCTTTATTGTTATTTTATTTTTTAGCCTAGGGTAGTTTACTCTTTGTTGCGCCGTTTTTACTTATTATTACGTGGGTACGAGTCAGTAGATTAATGAAGAAGCAGTTATCGCGTTTACTACGTTACAAACCTCACGCCGCGATTAAATCGCCATTATATTCAACAAACTTCAATCCACAAAGATCAACACACCCTAGTTATTAGCAGTTAAAGCGCGGTTTATTAATCAAGTTGGATTTGGTAATGGTAATGATCGCTACGGCACTTGCTTTGGCGGTATTCTATGCGTTTACCTTCAATTGATTCGGTAATGCGTGACACTAATAACAGTGGTTCGCCAGTTTTAATTGCGAGCATTTTTGCATCAGTTTCGTCGGCTAATACCGCTTTAATACTGTCTTGGGTTTTATGTACGGTTTGATTAAATTTGGTTTGGTAGTAGTGGTACAATGTATGCGGAATATCGCTAATTTGATGTATATCAGGAAAGTAGCTTTGTGGAAGGTATATAGTCTCGCTCATACAAAATTCGTTATCAAGAATACGCCTACGCACAAGCTTGGTTACTTTGTCTTTTTTATTAAGTTGTAAGGCATCGATAACATCGTGTGTTGCGGGGCATAGCTCAACCGATAGAAGCTCTGCCTTGGGTAAGTCTGCACCTTTACCATCGGCCTGAAGCGGGAAAAATCTAAACAGTGCGTCTTGCGCAGTATGCTCAGATACAAAGGTACCAACACCTTGACGGCGGGTGACTATTTTATCGTCGGTTAGTAAGTTAAGGGCTTTACGAACAGTGCCTTGGCTTACATTAAATTCTTCAGCAAGGCGAAACTCGCTAGGTAATGATTCGCCAGGTACCCAGCGTCTTTCAACAACGAGCTGTTTAATATAATCAGCCACTTGTAAGTAAAGTGGTTGAAAAGCCAAGCTTGGGCCACTTAATTTGTGATCAAACATAGAGTTACTCATTGTTATTTACCGTTAAATTCAATCCACCTGTAGTTATAACATAGGTGGTACTTTTTGCGCATCTTTGCGTAAGCCCAATTAATTATGAGCTATTGCAATACAGCTTACATTTACATTGTTATTAAAAACAATTTGTTACGCTACAATAGCGCATATCTAGGAAATTTAAGATGCTCAGTATCTCGTTAGAACTCATATTGCTTATGGCGCTTTTTCTTGGCATTGCCACCATAATGCAAACGCTTAGTGGGTTTGGTTTTGGGTTGCTGGTGGTTGCCAGTTTTACGCTCTTAGATGTATTGCCATTAACGGCAACCACGTTTTTAGTAAGTCTGTTAGGTCTTGTTAACTCAACCATTGTGGTGATTAAAAACCGTAATGCGGTAAAAATCCCCGAACTAAAACTGATGCTGTACACGGGTATTCCGCTAATGTTGCTAGGGTTTGTTTTGCTTGAATATATGTCGGCGCATTTAACGCAGCTTTTAAACTTTATTTTAGGAATTAGTATTTTGCTGTGTTGTGGCTTAATGCTAGTTGGCCGTGAAAAAGTTAATAAGGAGAGCGGGCGTAGCTCATTTTTAATCGCAGGCGGCTTAAGTGGTTTGTTGGGCGGGCTGTTTTCAACCTCGGGACCACCGCTGGTTTTTCAGTGCTATAAACAAAGTTGGTCTATTGAGGCCATACGCAGCACATTGCTTGCTGTATTTACCATTAGCGGCTTAGTGCGTGTAGGTATTGCAACATTTGGCACCTTACCTGAGCCCGACATTATGTTTTTAATTGCAGCGGCAATACCTCTTGTGCTTTTAGTTACACATTTTGCCCGTAAATTAACCCATTACGTTGATGCAAAATGGGTTTATATAATAGCAATTACATTGCTCGGCTTAAGTGGTGTATCGCTGGTGGCCACATCAGCAGCGAGTATATTGTAAATTTAGTGGGTAACTTAACTTAAGTTTATTTACGTTGATATGGGAATTACAGTAGTTTAACTAGTGTCTTATGAACAGTTAGTGGTTGGTTAAGAAGCCCCTTAAATGCATTTGAATTACGTGAGCCAGACTTTGAAGCCACGGCTTGTTAGTACATAAATCAGCAATAAGACGATGCCTTTAGAGTATCGCTTATTGCTAAAAACTTAACAGACGAAAGCTATGCAACAACCTACAGTGGCGATAATTTCCGTTACCAAATACCGCGTGATGCAGAGCGCTACTTTGGGGTGTCGTTTAAGGCGCGCTTTTAATAGTTAAAAATTTTCCCTTGTATAACAACAAGCGCAGCGTTAAACCGCTGCGCTTTTTTGTGTCTTATTTTTGTAAATCTTTGGTCACTTTTTCTTCATTAAAACGTCCTTTATTAGTCATATGTATTTTCTATAGTGCAGCGGTTACTTATTTGAGGTTTTAGCTTCAAGCAAAAATAACCACTACATAATGGGAATAATAAAGGATGAAAATTAAAAAAGTCGCTGCGGCGGTTGGGCTAACATTTATGTTAAGCGCTGCAAGTCATGCCAATGTATTACCACAAAGCCAAACAGACAATAACTGGTATACAAACGCACAAACTACGTTAGCTACTAAAAATACTCTGGCACAAAGTGCACAAGTTACAAAAGCAAAAAACGTAATTTTATTTGTGGGTGACGGCATGGGTATTTCTACCCTAACGGCAGCACGTATTTTAAAAGGCCAACGAGCAGGCAACCCAGGTGAAGAAGGCTATTTAAGCTTTGAAGAGTTCCCGTATTCTGCGCAAGTTAAAACGTATAACGTAGATGCGCAAACGCCGGATTCTGCAGGCACAATGACCGCAATGATCTCAGGTGTTAAAACTGATGTAGGCGTAATTGGTGTAGATGAAGACATTGAGCGCGGTGTATGTTCAACTGTATCGGGTAACGAGCTTTTAACTGCAACAGAACTAGCTGAAATTAAAGGCCTTGCAACAGGGGTTATCTCTACAGCGCGTATTACCCATGCAACGCCAGCGGCCACGTATGCTAAATCGGCAGACCGTAACTGGGAAGATATTTCAGATATGCCAGAAGGGTCAGAAGCCTGTGAAGATATTGCATCTCAACTGGTTAACTTTGAAAAAAACCTAGAAGCGCGCTTTTTAGGTACCGACGTAGACGGTCTTGATTTTGTAATGGGCGGCGGTCGTCGTCACTTTTTACCAAAAGATGCTGCGGCTAATTCAAGCGATGCAACAAGCGCCGTTGAAGGCGATCGTACCGATGAGCGTAACCTTGTCACTGAGTGGCAAACACAATATCCAAATGCAACGTACGTCATGGACCAAGCAGGGTTTGATGCTATTGCCGATGACGCTACGAAAGTATTTGGCTTATTTAACGAATCGCACATGCAATACGAAGCTGACCGAGCAAACGACGTAGCAGGCGAGCCATCACTGACCGAAATGACCACAAAAGCAATCGACGTGCTGGGTAAAAACGACAATGGCTTTTTCTTAACGGTTGAGTCGGGTCGTATTGACCATGCGCACCACGCAGGTAATGCTTACAACGCACTTAACGACACCATTGAATTTGCCAATGCAGTTCAAGCAGCAATCGATAATACCAACCCAGAAGAAACCCTTATTTTAGTGACTGCCGATCACAGCCACGTATTTACTATTGCTGGTTACCCTAAGCGCGGTAACCCAATTTTAGGCCAAGTAGTGGCGGTAGGCCAAACAGCGCCAAGCCTTGCTGCCGATGACATGCCATACACTACAGTAGGTTATGCAAATGGTTTAGGTTTTAGAGACCTAGGTGATGAAACAAACGCTGATGCAACCTACGTAAGCGGCCCAGTAGCTGGGCGCGTTGAGTTAAATGGTGTTGATACAACAACCCCAGGTTTTCACCAAGAAACAACGGTGCCACTCGGTTCTGAAACACATGCCGGTGAAGATATTTCACTGCATGCTAAAGGCCCAGGTGCACAACTTGCTCAAGGCGTTATTGAGCAAAACGTTGTATTTCATCTAATTAACCAAGCTCTTGAATTAACTCAGCAATAATGGCGGCGAACATGAAAAAATTAACAGTACTTTCTTTAGCAGTAATGGTCGCGCTAGCGGGTTGTTCAAGTGATGACGATAAAAGTGATAACAACATTATCGCAGTAGACAACGCCATAGCCGTGGGCTCAGCGCAATGTATTAATGGCGGTGTAGAAACCCAAGTGGGCGTAGATACAAACGAAAATGGCGAACTCGATAGCGACGAAGTTAACTCATCTAACCTAGTGTGTAATGCGCCGGCAACGTCGCTAACTACTGAGCAATTAGCTAACCTTACAGGTAATGCCTGGTATAGCGACGCACAAACAAAGTTATCAGCAACGCAGCAAGCTAATACCGAAGCGGTTACAGAGTCGGGCAAGGCGAAAAATGTTATTTTATTTGTAGGCGACGGTATGGGTATTTCTACCGTTACGGCTGCACGTATTTTAGCGGGTCAGCTTGAAGGCGGCATGGGTGAAGACTACCAACTTAGTTTTGAAACCATGCCTTACTCAGGCTTTGTTAAAACGTACAACGTAGATGCACAAACACCTGATTCAGCAGGCACAATGACGGCGATGGTGTCAGGCGTTAAAACTGATGTTGGCGTAATCGGTGTAGACGAAGACATTGAGCGCGGTGTTTGTTCAACTGTTGCAGGTAATGAGCTGGTCACCTCGCTTGAGCTTGCTGAAATAGCAGGCAAAGCAACAGGCCTTATTTCAACGGCACGTATTACTCACGCAACACCCGCGGCAACGTATGCGAAGTCGGCTGATCGTAACTGGGAAGATAACTCTGATATGCCAGCAGGTTCAGACGCATGTGAAGACATTGCATCGCAACTTGTTAACTTTGAAGCTAACCTAGAAGCACGCTTTGCAGGCATTGATGTAGATGGTATTGACGTAGTAATGGGTGGCGGTCGTCGTCACTTTTTACCAAAAGATGCCGCGGCTAATTCAAGCGATGCAATTAGCGCAGTTGAAGGGGATCGTACCGATGGCCGTAACTTAGTAACCGAGTGGCAAGCTACTTACCCTAATGGCAACTACGTAATGGACCAAACAGGGTTTGATGCAATTAGCGACGATGCTACAAAGGTGTTTGGTTTATTTAACGAATCTCACATGCAATACGAAGCAGACCGTGCAAACGATGTAGCGGGCGAGCCTTCGCTTTCACAAATGACTGAAAAAGCAATCAACGTGCTTAACAACAACGAAAACGGCTTTTTCTTATCGGTAGAGGCCGGGCGAATAGATCACGCACACCACGCAGGCAATGCATACAACGCGCTTAACGACACCATTGAATTTGCTAAAGCCGTTAAAGCCGCTATGGACAGCACTAACCCAGAAGAAACGCTGATTGTGGTGACTGCCGATCACAGCCATGTATTTACTATTGCAGGCTACCCAAAACGTGGTAACCCAATATTAGGTAAAGTGGTTGCAGTTGGCCAAACCGAGCCAAGCCTTGCAGCCGACGACATGCCATATACTACAGTAGGTTACACCAATGGTTTAGGCTACAGAGACTTAGGCGATGAAACCAATGCCGACGCTTCTTACTTAGCTGCACCGGTTACAGGCCGTGTTGATTTAACAAATGTTGATACAACCACACCGGGCTTTCACCAAGAGTCGTTAGTACCACTTAGTTCAGAAACCCACGCGGGTGAAGATGTAGGTGTTTACGCAATGGGCCCAGGTGCACATTTAGTAACAGGCACAAACGAGCAAAGCTTTTTATTCCATGTAATGGACTTTGCCGCAGACCTAGTTAAAACAGCCGATGAAACAGTGGCTCAGTAAATAGAGCCTATTAAAAGCCCGCATTATTTTGCGGGCTTTTTTATGTCATAAAAATGCCATTGTTAGTGGTTATGTTATGGCAATAACAGTGACGTTAAATATAGAGAGCACCATGAAAACAGCATTATCATTACTCGCAACCATGTTGGTTGCCACACTAACAAGCGCCAGCGCAGTTGCCACTCAGTGCAACCTAAATAGCCAGTATTTAAAAGCCGACTACACAATTACCAACACCCACAAAAATAAGCAAAGTAGTCAGGTACTTACACTTTGGCGTAATAACCAGCAAGTCGCACATCAAAGCGATGTTACTACTGAGCTGTGGCAACATTTAGCTAATAAACAAATTCGTCCAATACGTTATTTTAATGCCCAACAACGCGGTATTGAGTATCAGCCATCGGAAGTGCGCGGCGTACAAAATTGGAGTGCTAAAAATCAGCTGGTGGATAATCACTTAATTAAAAAAATGACCCTTACAAAAACGCAAGGCACAGGCTGTGATGAGGTAAAAAACTACACCTACCAAGAGGGTGAAAATACCTACACACTTGCTTTTTATAGCCAAACCCAGCTTGTTAAATCTTTTAGTGTAAACAACACAAAAAACCAAGCAATCACGTTACTAAGCTTAAATAACGTAAGCTACAACAAGCAGCAAGTTACTTTGCAATTTGCACAGTGGGACCGCTTTCAAACCACCGATTACGCCGACATTGGCGATAACGAAAACGACCCGTTTTTAGCAAAAATGATAAACCTAGGTTTTATAGAGCACGGTGCAACAGGGTTTTATAACCAGCAAGGTGAAGCGATTCAAGGTGGGCACCACCACTAGGGTTTAGATGAGTTTTAATATGGTGTAAAACGAGCTTGCTGTGTTGGGGATAAATTTATACTTCAATCAGCAAGCTGTGGTGAGCTACCAATCACCCTGTAAAATTTAAAATACCCCTGCCCAAATAAGACCTCGAATAATCGGCTCTTCTTATAAATAAGCAGCCACTTACAGCCAAATATTTTTAATTGGCAAAAACTTGCGCTATTTGATACTAATAGAAGTCCACACAATAGGGACGTTTGCAAAAATGCCTCTTAACAAAGCTGTTATATTGGACTTAAATGCGAGCACTTTTAGTTATATGTTTTTTCTGGACTAACTCATTATTCGCCTGCGGTGATGATGAACTAGGTCAACTCGCATCTTTTGCAATAAATGAAGACTATAGCGTAGGTAACGTTACAGGCTATAATGTATATGTACCTGAAATGTTTAATAATTATTATTTAACGTCATTTACTCTAGTGATAAAAGATACTTTCTTAGGAGACTTAAACTTTACTGAAGCTAATAGTTATAAAGGTTATTACAAAGCTTTTTTTCAAGTTAATCCTGAAGAATTAGATTTACTAAATATAGTACTCGGTTACTCAACAACACAGGACAAAAAAGGAATTGTGATGTGTGGTGAAAGAATACAGTTAAATTTAAAAGAGTTGCTCAGAGCAAATCGGCCAGAAGCGATCATAGCAATACCACCGCCGTTAAAATAAAAATTATGTTCTTTTTTACAACGTCGCTCAGAAAGTTTGAAGTAGCTTGGTTGAGTTTTTTACGGCGCTTCAATTGTTCGCAATGTTTAAACAAAGTTAGGAGTTACTTTTAATGAGAAAGTACGTATTTAGTCTTTTATTTATCTTATTACTAGCCGGGTGTGATTTTGAAGTACCTGGAGCCGATGAAAGGTTTGGTACGCAAAACTTTGTATCTGCTATTTCTCTCATTGAACTACATAAAACCCGCAATGGCGTATATCCAAACACTTTAGCCGAACTGGATTTTTTAGGTGATTGGGATGGTATTTGGTTGTCCGCTGTTAAATATGAAAAAAATGATGACGGCTACAATTTATACCTTGAGAGAGGATGGGCTGGTAAGCCCTCATTAGAGTTTCCTGAGAGATTCAAGCAAGGTTTAGGTATTAAAGAAACCAATATTAAATGGGTAAAAAACTAATTACCAAAGCTTAAACAGTTGCTTATAAGGAGTTTGCATCGAATATGCGCATTATGAATTTTATTGAAAAAGCTAATAAGGTATTACTATTTATTGCTGCGTTAGTTGTAATTTTTGCTATTGGTAAGAGCCTTATTAGTGATCTTTTTAAAAGTGGCTATTCTGCGCCTAAGGTTCAGGTGATAGAACATAGTGCAGCCCTTGATGAAGAACCAAAGTTACAAAAAAATTATATTGGTCAAATCAAAGATGTTCACATTTTAGAAATCACATCTGACAAAATAGTAAATCAAAAACCTTACGGCGCTAATGCTGAAATTATTGTTTCCTCAGCACTGAATTTTAGTCGTAATGCAGTAAATTTAATGTTTACTAAAGCTGGCGAGAAAAACAAAGTGTTATTCAAAAATAACGTATTAATTGTAGGCTTTTCTCCGGTTCAATTAAAAGAAACCAGTTACCAAAGCGTTTTAAGTAAAAATATTTACTCAGTTGTACAAAACGATACAAACAAAGATGGCTTTTTAAATAGTGAAGACCAAAAAGAGTTATTAGTTTCTGAATACGACGGCTCTGGCTTGAAATCCATTATGGATAATATTGAGGGCTATCAGTTAATTAGTAATAATACGGCCTTAATTTATACCAAACCGGAGAGTGAAACACTTTATTATATTTTTGATGTACTATCAGGTGAGCTAGTTAAGCTTGATACACGCTTGTAGTTAGTAATTAACTTAAACACACAACCTAATTGTGCGCTGAAAGGCGTTTTATATGGACATGACAATGCTCAAATCTATTACTGTTACTAAAAAGAATTATACCGACTACGCTGATTTTATAATAAAAAAGTTGTGTGCGCCTAAAGATAATAAAGGTCTAGGGTTTATAAAAAATGTGATTGCATGGTTCGTGCTAACTGTTGTTTTTATGACTTTTTTTCAGGTTGAGTCTATTCGCCTTTCTGACTTTCATTGGCCAAGTGGGTTAATTGTGGCAGTGCCATTTTTAATATTGATTATTGTATTTTTATACAATAATCATAAATTAAAAAAGCAATCAATCCCCAATGAAAATGGCGTAATGATTGGCAATAAAACAATTGAGTTTCAAGCTGATGGTATTTGCGAAACTAATCATCTAGGACGTTACTTTTATAAATGGCAAGCCTTTGAATCAATAGAATAAAATAAAGGCGACTTATATATATTTGTAGACAAGCTATTGGCTTTAATAATTCCAGCTAGTGCTTTTACAAGCGAAGCCGAAAAAGAAGAACTAAAAGCTTTAATTAAAGCCTATATCTAGTTATGTATTAATTTATGAATATTTACAAAGCTTTAGCGCTTATTTTAATGCTTATACCTATTTCATCAATGGGAAGTGAAAAACAAGCTAACACTACCGATGAACAACAAGATAAGTATCTTGAGCATAGAGCTGCTTGGGAGAAAATGCTAAAAGAGCGCTATGACAAAGAGTTAAAGCACAACCCACCAATACCGCCTTGGATTAAATTTCCAGATTATCACCCAAGCGAAATTTTTTGGAGAATGGGGGAAGGCGAAAGCTACATAAGTGACTACGTCTTTACTTATTTTAAGTACGCTTCTAAAGCTGAAATAAATGCTTATAAGATTAAATATCCAGAACCCGCAGATTGGGGAGGAATATATAAGCGTTTTGAACACTAGCTAAAGTTCGGCTATGTTTTTAGGTAACTTATGTGAGTGTGGTATTTATTAAAAGTGCTATTAACTCATGCTAATAGCACATATCAATTTTTAGACACTACTCCAAATGAGCATCATCAGGCTTTTTAGGTTTATCAGCGAGTTCTGTTAGGCCGTCTTCACAGTCGCCGCTATCGCAGGTATTTAAATCGCTTTGTGCTTGCCTGTCTTGCTGTAATACTTGCTTTAAATCTTCCATACGTTGGCGCACGGCTACGCCGTAGCTGGCATCGTCGCCCCATAGTTCGGCAAGTTGTACAACCGCAGCGCGATCGTGTTCTCTAAACAGCTTACCGGCGCGCTCGGCGTCTTGTTTGTTGTTTCCAAGTAGCTCGAGTGCTTCTACGGCTAAATTAATAGCTGAGTCGACGGTTTCGCGGTTAAAGGCATCTACTTTTAAATTAAGTAATTTGTAAGCGTGGCGACGGTCTATTGCGCGGGCAACAATTTTTAATTGTGGGTAGTTTTTGTGGGCAAGCTCAATTATTTCAATAGTTTTGTCAGGGTCATCAATGGCAACAACCAGCATTTGTGCGGTATGAGCGCCTGCAGCTTCAAGGAGTTCTTGGCGGGCGGCGTCGCCATAAAATACGGTATTACCAAAGCGGCGTAGTAATTCTATTTGGCTGGGGCTGTGATCGAGTACTGTTATTTCGTAGCCTTGGGCGTGTAATAAACGGCCCATAATTTGTCCAAACCGTCCGTAGCCCGCAATAATAACGTGTTTAGCTGTGCTAATTTGTTCAGGCTTGTCGAACTCTGGCGCACTGGTATGGCTGCGCTTTTCGAGTTGTTCGTACATCATTAACAACAGCGGCGCTACTAACATGGATACGGCGACGACCAGGGTCACTAAGCTTGTTTGTTCTGGTGTTAAAATGGCCAGTGTTGTGGTTACGCTTAATAATACAAAGGCAAATTCGCCGCCTTGTGCAAGGGCTAATGCAAATAGTAAGCGCTGTTTTTTACTGATGTTAAAGGTAATGGCAAGGGCATATAAAATACAGGCTTTTACCACAATAAGTAATGCAACAAGTGCGATAACAGTTGAAAACTCACTAGCCAATAACTCAAAGTTAATAGAGGCACCTACGGTTATAAAAAATAACCCGAGAAGTAGGCCTTTAAAGGGCTCTATATCGGCTTCGAGCTCATGCCTAAATTCACTTTCGGCAAGGACTACCCCTGCTAAAAACGTTCCTAATGCTGGTGAAAGCCCAATACTTTGCATAACAAGAGCAATAGCCACCACTAAAAATAGCGCAAAAATAGTGAATATTTCACGCATGTGAGTTTTAGCTATGTATCTAAATAATGGGGCTGATACGTATTTACCACCGGCAATAATGGCTGCGATCACGCCTACTGATACAGCAACTTGTTGCCATACTGGCCAGTTGGCAATAATAGAATGGCTGATTTCTTTAGAGCTACTTGGTGGAGCAAAGGCAAGCAATGGCAGCAGTGCCAAAATAGGAATAATGGCTATGTCTTGAAATAATAAAACTGAGAATGCATTTTGGCCGGCTTCGCGCTTTAGCCAGCCTTTTTCTTCAAGGCTTTGCAGTACAATAGCGGTTGACGATAACGCGAGCATTAAACCAATAGCGAGTGCGGTTTGCCAAGGCATGGTAAAAAACCAAAAACAAAACGCAAAAATAACGGCGGCAGTTAGCACTACTTGCAGGCCACCGAGTCCTAATATTGAGTGGCGAAGCTTCCATAAGCGGGAAGGTTGCAGTTCAAGGCCAACTAAAAATAGCATCATCACTACGCCAAATTCGGCGAAATGCATTACATCGGTTTGATCGCCCACTACCCCTAATGCATAGGGGCCAATGAGTATGCCGGCAATTAAGTAACCCAGTACCGAGCCAAGGCCCACTCGCTTGGCGATAGGAACCGCCACAATAGCCGCAGCTAAGTATATTAACGCTATTTCTAACACGTGCTTACCTTATTAACGTTGAGATAAATAGCATGGCTTAGGTGCGTATAAAATACAATGAGTTATGTGGATATATGCTGTTATTTGTTGTGTGCGTTTTAAAAACGCACACAACAAGGCTAAATATTACATATGTTTATAATAGCTGATCTTGGATCGTCAGACGCTGAATAAAAAATAGTAATAGGCCAATTATAAGTGTTCTCAACGTTGCTTTCGGTTACCGTCACCTCAAATTTAGCAGTTGCTGGTAGGTCTATAAGCAGTTCGCTATCTAGGTAGGTGCTTCCTGATTTTTGCAAAACGAGTGCCTGAGTTTGGTTAAATTGATATTCAAAACGTGCAGAGGCTAGCAGTGTTTCGGTCATGTTAAAGTTTACGTTAATGGTATCTGGCCCGGTAAACTCAGGACATACAAATACGGTAACCTCCACGCTTTGAAATACGGGTAAACTGTTTTGTTCTAAGTCTATCGTAAAGTTATTTTGGGTAATTGCGGGAGAGTTATAGATGGCATTAGCAAGGCGCGGATCGTTGCTGGTTATAGTAATGTTTTCACCTTCAGCTAAGTTAAGTGTTTCGTTAAACTGACCTGCGCTATTTGTGGTGTACGGCACATTGTTAATTGTGAGTTTGGCATTACTAATTGCGGTTCGTTGCACGTTGGTAATTTGCCCTTTTATGTTGCCCGTTATTTGCGATGAATTAGTAGCTGTAACCGAAAACTGAGTAATGGCTTGGTAGTTGTCAACATCAGTTACCGTGAAAGTTAAGGTGTAGTTACCAGTTAGATCAGGTGTTAATTCGGTTATGTTTTGGTTGGTGCTACTTAAATTAGCAGATGAATCTGTTGGTGTAGACAGCTCCCAGACATAACTGAGCGAGGTACCTTCTGGGTCATAGCTTTGGCTTGCATCAAAGGTAACTGTACTACCAACGGTGCTATAACGGACTAGCTCACCGGTATACATAATAACGGGCTGGGCGTTTTGCGTAACATTAATAGTGAGTGTTTGCGTGTCTGAAAACTGCTCGCCATCATTGGTTTTAAGTGAAACAACAACTTGCCCTTCCGTCGGCGCACTAAGTGTGGGCGCTGAGCTACTTGTACTGCTTAATACAGCTTGATTTGACGACGAAACTATTTCCCAATGGTAACTTAAAACGGCGCCTTCAGGGTCGTAACTGGCTGAGGCATCTAAGATGGCTTGCTCGTCAACACTAATTGAAGGTTTGTAACTTACTAAGGTAACTGGTTTTTTATTATCCTTTGCATGTAGCACCGAGGTTGCTTGTGGTGAGCTGAGTTCACCGTCAGATACAACTAGGGTAACAACGTAATCGCCTTCAACATCAGCAGTAAGCGAAGGGGTAGCCGATGTGCTTTGCTGTAATTGCGCAGTGCTGTTTTCAGGCTTTGCTTGCAGTTGCCAATTATAAGTTAGTGGATCGTTATCGGGGTCGCTACATTGCAGGCATTGTAGGGTAGTTAATGTATTTAAGGTTATGTCTGCTTGTTCTGTAAGAACAGCAATAGGCGCTTTGTTTTCGGTGGCAACGGTTAGGGTTACTTGTGCGGTATCACTTAGGTTACCTTCATCGGTTACGCTAAGATAGATTATGTAATCACCTAACTCATTCGATGCAAAGCCTGCATTTTTGGCAATTGCATCAGATAAACTTGGAACGCTGTTCTCAGGCTTAGAGGTTATTGCCCATTGATAACTTAGCGTGTCGTTTGTATCCGGATCGGTACTTTGTTCACCATTTAGCGTTACGAGTTGGTTGGGTGAAAGTGTACTGTTTTGAACCGAAATCACGGCATTTGGCGCAGAATTTACAGTAAGCTGCTCACTTTTTATAAGTACGTTACTGCTGGCAGTATCGCCAACTGAGTTAGTAATAGTTAATTTAACGCTATACTCGCCTACTTTATCGGCAATAAATTGGCTGTTAACTCGGTTGCTGTTTTCAAGCAGTGTGGTGCTTGATGTCGGCTTGTTGGTAAATTGCCATTGGTAGCTATTAATTACCGCATTAGTAGCGGTGCTTTGTGCTGCTGTTAATTTAACTACATCACCTTGTTTTACAGTTTGTGTGCTGCCTGCGTTTGCAATGAGCTGTGCGTTTGAGGTAACGGTAATTTGTTTGCTTACTACAGAGCTTGAAATTTTGCCGTCGCTTACTACAAGTTCTAACGTGTAGTCTTGCGCCTGCGATACCGAAAATTCAACAGTGCGTTGGTTGTTGGTATTAAGCGATATGTTTTGTTGATTATTTGTGCTACTGAGTTGCCACTGGTATGTGAGTGTGTCGCCGTCAGGATCGCTACTATTTTCTGCACTAAAAATAATAGGTGTATTGATTTTATATTCTGATTGTTCAGTACTTATAACAGCCACAGGTTGCGCATTTGTGCTGACAGGAGGAGTGACTTGCTTAGTGTCAGAACTACCTGAGCCACAAGCAGCCAATGTAAACAAAGTGGGTAATATAATTAAAAGTGTCCGTTTCATATTAATATCCTTATAAAGTTGATATCAATATGTACCCAAAATAGATATAAAGCAAAAAATAAAAACAAACTTTTGTAGTTACTGTTAGGCGCTATGCAGTTATTTGGGTTTTAGTTGCTGATTTAGTTAAATAAATGCATTTACTATGAGTCAAAAAATTAATCAAAAATCCGCTTAAGTGACCGTATTACTGTTATGGTATCGTTTATATAACGGGCCGTATTTTTATTACAGGAATAACCTTTCTTTTATGATTTCGCTAAATAATGTGTTTTTTACACGCCAAGATGGTGGCACAAAACGACAAATAATTAATGATTTATCGTTAACTATTTTACCCGCTGCACACATTGCTTTACTGGGTGATAGTGGCTCGGGCAAAACAACATTATTAAATTTATTAGCCGGTTTACTGTCTCCTGATGCAGGAACTATTACGGTTAATGAGCAAAAAATTAGTGAATTGACTACCAGTGAGCTTGCACTTTATAGGCGTAAAATAGGGATTATTTTTCAGCATTACCAATTACTCAGTCCGTTAAATGTAAAAGACAACATGTGCTTTCAAGCAAGGCTTAATGGGTTATCGCCGAGCGACGATGAAGTAAATACAATGGCTAAAAAGCTAGGTTTAGAAGGCAAGCTTACAGCGATGCCTGAACAGCTATCAGGTGGTGAGCAGCAACGAGTAGGAATAGGCCGTGCGCTATTAAATAAGCCCAAGCTACTATTGGCTGATGAACCGACCGGCAACCTTGATGCGGCTCGCTCACTCGATATCGTTACGCTATTAAAAAGCTTGTGTGAAGAAGAGCAAATAATACTAATTATGGTCACTCATAGTCAGCAATTGGCTAATCAATTTACTACGCAACTATTTTTAAAAGATGGCCAAATTAATGGCTGAACTTAAACTTATATTAATAACGTATATGCAGTTTTATCGCCGCCATGTAGGGCTGTTATTACTGTTTTTTATTGGTTTTAGTTTAGGTGCGGCATTACTGACTGCAATACAAGGTTTAAACCTGGAGGCCGGTAAGCGCTACCAACAAACTACAGCGTTGATTGCAAACCCTGTGACGCATTTTATACGCCCTGTATTAGGTGAAAACAGGTTGCCCAACAGTATGTGGTCGCGCATTAGGGCCGCTGGTTTTACGCAGGTTCAACCCGTTTTAGAAGGTGTAATTGAAACCGATAAGCAGCAAAAGCTCGCACTGAGAGGTGTCAATTTATTGCAATGGCTTACACAAAATACCGACAGCTCAGCATCAGCATCAGCATCAACAGCAAACAATAGCTACTCCGGTTTTGAACAGCTACTAAATACTGTTTATATCGATCCTAAATTAATGCAGCGGCTAAATTTAAAAAACAGCCGTATTAATATAAAAATGGGCGATGCCACCCGCACTTTAACGGTAAGTGAACTGCAAGGTTTAGGCATGACCATGCTGGTGGACATTAGTCTTGCTGATAAATTACTGCGTGCAAATGGGGTGATAAGTTACTTTGAAGTAAGTGGTTTAAATAGTAAACAAGCAGCTAAGTTAAACGCGTTGCTAGGCGAGCAAGCACGCCTTGAAGCTGCGCAAGAGCAAGCTTTTGACGCGCTATCGGAGGCGTTTTTCTTTAATTTACAAGCGCTGGCATTGTTGGGTTATGTGGTAGGTGCGTTTTTAAGCTTTAACGCAATTAAGCTGGCATATAATGCGCGCGCTCACTTACAGCAGCAAATGTGGGTGTTGGGGTGTCAGCGGTCGGCGTTAATTAAGGCGCTGGCTATTGAATTAACGTTACTTAGTTTGTTTGCGGCTGTGTTAGGTGCGATATTAGGCGCGGCACTAGCAAACGCCTTGGTTATGGATGTATCGGCCACTCTTCGAGGGCTTTACCAACTAGATAGAAGCTTTGTAGTCAGCCTTGATAGCAGCATGGTTGCCAGTGGCTTTACACTTAATATTTTTGTTTTGTTAGGATTTTTAGCCAGCCAGTCGGCTCGATTAAGTACTGTTTTAGCGCGTATTAAATGGCCAATGTTAATACTTGCCATTACAGCAACCAGTTATTTAGCGCTAACGGCAAATACCAAAATGGGCGCCTTGTTGCTGTGTGTTTGTGTGCTACTGCTCTTTTTTGTGGTTACGCCACCGATAGTTAAAGCTGTATTTAAGCTGCCATGGCCTACGCAAAACCCGATTATTCAGTGGTTAAAAGCCGATAGCATAGTGCAATTACCTGCATTGTTGAGCTCAGTACTCGCTATTTTAATGGCGATGGGTGCCGCTGTAGGTATGCAAATTATGGTTGGCAGTTTTAGCGACACCTTAGATACACACCTTGAAAAACGCCTAAGCGCCGATTTGTACGTAAGGCCAGACCAAAACATTCAAGCATTAGGAACCAAACTGACTGAACTCCCAGAAGTTGAAAAGGTGGGCGTATATTGGTCAGCTAACAGTGAGCTTAAAACACCTAAAACCATGGTTGCTGTTGATGTTATGGCATTTGGTGCAACGGCCAGTTACAACCAACATCTTACTTTGTTAAACAATAAAGCACCTACATCTACAGTATTTGAAAAAACAAAAATGGGATTGTGGGTTGCTTAGTGAATGAACCCGCCTTGCTGCAGTACTCGCTTACAGTCGGTGACGTAATAACCCTAAGGCAGCATATTAATACACTAACGTGCCAAGTACGCGCTGCCTATTATGATTACGGCGAGCAAGGTTTAAATGTGGTAGTCACTACAACTGCGCTAGTAAATAGCAGCTTAAGTTACACCGAGTATGGTTTATCGCTATGGCTAAAGCCCAATAGCGACGTAGACGCCATAGCCGAATATATTCAAAAACAGCACCAATTAGATAGCCAACAAGTCATTGCCAATCAGCAGTTTAAGCGCTTTGCTAAGCAGTTATTTGGTAAAACTTTTTATGTTACTCAGGCGCTTAATATATTTATTATGCTGATTGCATTATTTGGTATGTGGGTGAGCTTTTTAACCCTGGGGCGGGGGCAATTGCAGCCTATGGCGGTATTACAAACGTTGGGTGTGACTCAACTGCAATTATTGGGTGCAAAAATATTGCAAGCCGCGCTTATTATTTTAACCACCTTGTTATTGGCTATACCTTTGGGACTTTGCCTTGGGTGGGTATTATTAACTTACGTAATGCCAATTGCCTTTGGTTGGACCATGGCCATGACCGTTAATTGGCTGCAATTAGGTGGTTTTACTGTGCTTATATTTATTTTAGCCTTATTTGTGAGTGCGTTACCGCTAATAAAATTAACGCGAAGCGCAGTTGCCGATAATGTCGCCAAGTTATAGGACTTACATGAATAGACTAAAAGCAGCCGTTATCTTTGTTTTTATTGGCACATTAAGCGCGTGCCAGCCAGAAGTAGAGCAATTAAGTAAAAATAAACCAATGCATAGCGGATTTGCACAGCAATTTGGTGAACCTGTAAATAAACACCAAGGGCTGAGCTTTCCACGCGACCATGGGGCGCATCATCAGCAAGGTATTGAATGGTGGTATGTTACTGCTAATTTAAAGGCCGATAATGGCGACACCTTTGGTGTGCAATGGACTTTATTTAGGCTCTCTGTTGATGATCAAAACACTGCAACTGAAACGTCGCCATGGTGGAACGGGCAGCTGTATTTTGCTCACTTTGCAATACAATCAGATACCCAGCACCATGCGTTTGAAAAGTATGGTCGCTCGGGGCAAGTTAATATTACTGCGCAGCCATTTGAGGCTCGCTTAGATGATTGGCAGTTAGCAAGTAAAGAGGCAGCATTTTTACCGCTTAACTTGAAGGCGCAGCAGGAAAATTACAGCGCTAATTTGGTGCTGGCTAATAGCCCACTTGTAAAACATGGCGAGCAAGGTTACAGCCAAAAAACGCATCAGGGGCATGCCTCTTATTATTACAGTTATCCGTTTTTACAAGCCAAAGGCAACATTACATTTGCGGGTGAAACGTATCAAGTAACCGGAGATGCTTGGTTAGACAGAGAGTGGTCTTCGGCGTTAATTGATCCGAGCCAAAATGGGTGGGACTGGTTTAGCATTCAGGCTGATGATAAAAAGCAGGGTGGTTTGATGGCATTTTGTATTCGTAATGGCAAGCAAAGTTATGATTACTGCAGTGCATCGCACATTACTTCCGGTGGGGTTGTGCGCGCTATTGCAAATAATGACGTGACCTTACAGGTATTAAAAACATCTGAGCTTACAACCCAAACGGCGCAAACAACGCCAAGTAATAAATCCTACCCTATTAAATGGCAGCTTAATGTTGAGGGGTTTGAGCCTATAACCATTGAAGCGCGTAACCCCGATTCACGTAATCAATTGAGTATTCCCTACTGGGAGGGGCGAATTAAAACCCAAGGTGGTTTTAAAGGTAAAGGTTATGCAGAGTTAGTTGGCTATTAGTGGGTTATAAAGTTTTTAAAAAGAAATGCACTTAAGCCCATGCTAAGTGCATTTTATTATTTAAAGCTTGATACACCTGATCTTATTGGTTGTATTTTACAGGGCCGTTAATATTATCAATGCTTACATCGCCCGAGCCTGCTTCAGTAATAGTCAATGATTTTGCATGATTAACACGAATACTGCCCGAACCATCTTCGATGGTAACGTTTGCATCAACATGCTCAATGGTTAAGTCGCCCGAGTTATCTTCAACGTCTACAGCGCCATTAATATGTTGTATTGCTATGCTGCCCGAACCGTCTTCAACGGTTAATGTACCACGTACATTGCTTACACTCATATCGCCTGATCCATCATCAATATTTGCATTGCCATTCACGTTATTAATAGTAATGCTACCTGAGCCATCGTTAAGCTCTAGGTTGCCGGTAATGCTTTGAAGCGAAATATCACCCGAGCCATCGTCTATGTTTAAATTTTTAGCGCCATTGATTGATAAGCTGCCTGAGCCATCTTTTACATCAATATTATTTGTCATGGCGTTAATAGTTATATCGCCCGAGCCATCATCAATATCTAGCTTAAGGTTGTTAGGGACGGTGACCACTAAATTAATGCTTGGCGATTGACCGCTGTAAAAGCTAATTCCATTATTACTTGTATTTTGGGCAACAAGCTTTGCTTTGGTTCCACTCTGATCGAGTGTGAGTTCGTATTCGTCGTCAATATCGGCTGTGTAAATAGTGGCGTCAACATTAATACTGGTTGCTGTTGATGAGCCCATTATTTTAAGTGAACCTGCGCCGCTTAATACGTCTAGATATTCAAGGTTATTGCTAGGTAATGTAAGTTGTTGTGTTTGTTTTACCGATGCAACGCTTGGCGAAATATGAAACACGCAGCCACTTAATAATAAAATACCGCTAATTAGCGAAAGTGGTTTAGCAATGGTAGATACAGTTGATGAGCTCATGGTTAGTCCTTTTAATGTGACGTTATTTGTTAATATAACAAGACTAGAGCAATAATGGGGCCTAAATTTAAGTGTTTGTTTTATAATGAATTTGATTTTTTGCTAAAAATTAAAAGACTAATTAGTGGTTAAAATTACTAACTATTAATAAAAAGGATGCATAGCGCATCCTTTTTGTTTTAACGACTGGTTTTAATTATACAAATTAAAAGCTATAAGTAATGTTACCGTATAAAAAGCGGCCATCTAAACTGTACGGTGTATAGGGTGTGTACGGGAATATTTGGCTAAAGGTAGAGTAACCAATGTTATCGACCGTAGCTTGCGGGTATTGGTCAAATAAGTTATTGGCACCCAGTGCAAATTTCCATTCGTCATTAGGACGATATGCCACTTCTAAATCGGTTATCCATTTAGCGTCTAGGTATTCATCGCGATCGCTTGTTGTGGAAATATCAGCAACTTCACCGTAACGTGTTGAACGTAACGTTGTTTGCCATTCGTTAAAGTTCCACACGGCCGACAGATTCAGTTTGTTGTCTGGTGTGCCTTCTTCAAAACGACCTACTTCACGGCGTGCAAATACAACGTAGTCGTCACCTAAAGAGTTTAGTTGTTCAGGATTATCGTCAACGTGTGTCACTTCGGTGTCGTTAAAGTTAGCCGCTGCGTTTAAGCGCACATCGCCAAAGTTATCTAACTGAAGTAGGTAAGTTGCAACAATGTCTACGCCTTGCGTGCGCGAGTCGATTGCGTTAGTAAAGTAGCGTACGCTTTCGGTATTTAACTCACCAGCATCCGTTAAAATTTGTTGTACTGCGGCACCGCTCAAATTTTCAGAGAGCACAATACGGTCATCAATATCAATACGGTAGGCGTCAACCGTTAAGCTAAAGTTACCTTGGGTGTATACAAAGCCAGCAGTTAAATTAACTGAGTCTTCAGCGTCTAACTGTTTTGCGCCAAGGGCTTGCGCTGCGGGTGCATCTGTTGGGAATAGGCCTACTTCAAACGCTTGGTTGTTTTCAAGTACGGTTGAAATTTGGCGATACGAGCTTTGTGCAAGCGATGGTGCACGGAAACCTGTGCTAATTGCCCCACGTAGCGATAAGTTTTCGTTTACGCTGTAACGTGTTGCAAGTTTTGAGGTAAAGGTGTTGCCAAAGTCGCTGTAATCTTCGTAGCGGCTTGCTAAAACCATGTTCCAGTTTTCGGTTAGGTAGGTGTCAAACTCAACAAATAGTGCAACGTTATGGCGGCTTTCATCGGTTACGCTTTCTGGACCAAAACCCGAAAGTACCTGTGCGCCACCGGCAGCAATTGGGTTGCCATTGCTATCAAGTGCAGTAATGTAAGAGGCTTCTTCACCCTGTTCTATTTTATAGCTTTCGTGGCGGTATTCAGCACCTAGAGTAAAAAATACGTCGTCAGGTAATCCTAAATCAAGGGTTGTGCTTGCATCACCATTGACTATAAATTGGTCATAAACTAGTGCGCCGTTATCAAATTCGGTGGGGCTGGTGGCACCCAAAGACGTATTTAAGCTATTTACAACGCCAAATGCAAAGTCGTTGCGGCCATAGTTGGTACTTACATCCCATGTCCAGTCGCCCGTTTCACCTTCTAGACCTAGGGCAAATGAGTAGTCTTCAACATCGGTTTCAATTTGCGGTAAAAAGCCATCTGGGTAAAGTGCTAATACGTTACGGCTGTCTTGCGCACGGCGGTAAAAGCCACCTGAGTTACCTTCTCGTTTTGAGTAGCTACCAAATGAATACAGGTTTAGGCTGTTATCTAGCTCGTAACCCATATTGTAAAATAAAGCGTAATCTTCAAGGTCAGCTTTACCAAAACGATGGTTGTAACGGTCAATAGTAAATTCGCGCGGGTCTAGGCTGCCATCGTCAAGGCGGCTATATTGCTCGCGAGGGTCAAAACCAGAGCGTTGTGTTGGGCTGTTATCGCGGTATTCAATCGATACGTTTACAAAGCCGCTGTCTGATAATGCAAATCCAGAGTTAGCGCTAATAGTGCGTGTTGCGCCATCGCTAATTTCGCGGTCATCACCTAGGTTAAATGCAAGGTCGCCGTTTGCATCTGCATAGGTGCTTTCTAAGTTCGGTGCGCCCGCCATTTGTGTATCGTATTCACCATAGGTTACGCTTACACTGCCGCCTTCAGAGGCATCCTTTAAAACAATATTAATCACTCCAGCAATGGCATCAGAGCCGTATTGCGCTGCAGCGCCATCGCGAAGTACTTCTACGCGCTTAATGGCTGATGTAGGGATCATGTTTAAATCTACCGCAGTAGATCCTCTACCTACAACACCTGCTAAGTTTAAAAGCGCGCCAGAGTGACGGCGTTTACCATTGATAAGCACTAAAGTGTGATCGGGCGCTAGGCCTCGCAGTACAGCAGGTTTTGCGTGGTCTGTTCCATCACCTAAAGTGGCACTTGGAAAGTTAAAGCTAGGCACTTGGTTGGCAAGAACTTGGCTAATCTCAAGTTGGCCTGTGCTTGCCATGTCGCTGCTAGTAATAATATCTACTGGCACTGAGCTTTCAGCAATACTTCGCAAACTACGGCGAGTACCTGTTACTGAGATTACTTCGATATTCTCTTGTGCCTGAGTATCTTGCTCTGCTGCATTAGCTGTAACAAAAGAGCCGCCAAGTGCAGAGGTTACGGCCAGGCTAAGTGCTAATTTATTGGCTGATAAACGCTTAAAAGTCATTTATGTTCCTTAAGAACGTCGTTGTTTTGGTGAGTTTGAAAAAGGAGCGAATCATATAGAAGCGCTCAACTACGTGCAAAGATAAAAACCATCTATGTTATTCACGTTTTTAATAAGTAAGGCCACTGTTTACGTACGTTACAGACGGTTAGATCGTTACTGTTGTAATCTTGTGGCGAATGGTTGAGAAATCAATAAAAGTAAAAGAGAGATTGAAAAAAGTGATAAGCATAAAAAAGCCAAGTTAAAAACTTGGCTTAGAAAATACGTTTAAATAAATGCCTAAAAAATTACTCAGGCGCAACTTCAAGTGTTGTAAATAATGCATAACGACCTGAGTCTACGCCCTCTTCATTTACATCAACTTCAGTGGCGGTTTCAATTAAATAGATACCCGGTGCGTTCCATGTTGTTGTAAAGAAGCCGTTTTTATCGGTGGTTACTTTTACTTCGCCACGCTCGTTACGGTAGCGAGTGTCGCCTCTTAAAATATTTACTTCAATACCTTCGCCTGCAGGCTTCCCGTCTTGTAGTAATTGAAAACGCGCTTGCTCGCCTACAAATAAATCGTTTGGATGGGTTGGGCCACTTAGTTCAAGGCCTAAACCTAATAATGCAGGCTTAGATGTACCGTTACGGCTTACAAAGGTGTCTACCGTTGAAATCACTTTAGTGGTGCGTACGCCTTGAGCATTGCTAGGTAATTTAGCGTCTGTTTTTTTGCCAAATACACGTTTGCGTTTACCTTCTTCATCTTTATAAAAGGTCATGTACATTGGCTTTTGTGTCATTGCAATGTGGTAGGTGCCCTGTTCAGTTAAACTAACTGCGGCTGAGCTTTTGCGTTTTAAGTAATAAGCACGAATAGTGTCGCTAACCGGCTCGCCGTTTGGCATAAGCGCCATGAGTAATGTGTCGTCCCATTGAGCGTCTTTCTCTTTTGGCTTAAAGGCTTTGTCGGGGGCAAACATTTCGTTAGAAATACTCGCATCAATCATTACATAATGCGCTTTATCGCCAGAAAGTGAGGTGTGTGATGGTAATAACCAACGGCCATGTGCGCTGGCTGATGTAGATACCAGCGCTGATAAGCTAAGTGCGCCAATTAATGCTGTTTTTAATAAATTAATTTTCATTTTTCTGTCCTTTAAATTCGAATTATAAATAGCTACTACTTAGCGTTTACGGTAACAAAACTGGTTGAAAACTCTTTTTTACCATCGATGGTAATTTTACCTGGCTTTGTTAAATCGAGTTCGAGGCGTTTGTAATCACGGCCTCCTTCTTCACGAACAACTTCAATATTTAACAGGTATTTACCAGGTGCTACGGCGTTGCCGTCTAAATCTTTACCTTGCCAATCAATTGTATAAGTACCAGCGCGCTTAGTGGCGCCACTTATACCGTCAAAGTTAATATTGGTTTTACCTGCTTTACGCCACCATTGGCGTAAGTCTTTAAACCACTCGGCTTTTTGAACCCAAAGTGCAAGCGTTGTTACGTGTTTGCGCTCTGGTGTTTCTAGCCATACGGCAACGTACGGCCGGTGGTAAGGTTGTACGTCAAGATCGGGTAGGGTGAGTTCAATTTCTAGCTGTGGCGCTTGTGCCTGAGCCGTTGTTTGAAATAACGCTGCAACCATTAATAATGCTGCGCTAAATACAGTACTAACTTTTAACATTAAGACACTCCTTTAATTTGTGGTACCCAGCATAAATAAATAACCAATGGCGTTGCGATGCCTAAAACGGTTATCCATATACCTGCTAAGCGTTTTTTTCTGTTTTGAAACAAAATAATCATGCCGGTGATGGCAAAAATAATCATCAACACCGCTGAAATATCAATTACCCAGCTCCACACTGCACCGCTATGTCGACCTTTATGTAAATCGCCAATAAGGCTTAAAAAGCCGCCTGTTTGGTAATCGAGGTTTAGCTCGCCAGTTGCAAAGTCAAGCTCAGCGTAAGCAAAACCGGCCGGAAGGGGGTAGTCGAGCATGACAAGTGCGTCTTCTTTCTCCCATTCAATACTTTTTACCTTGGTGAGTGAGTATTGTGTAGCTAGATAGGCTTCTATTTCTGGGTACAGCGAAGGCAGTGTATTTAGCTGTGCGTTGGCTTTGGTTACAAGCTCAGCTGGAATAGTTGCAGTGACGTGCCCGTTACTTTTATCGTTTTTAAGCCAGTCAACATGGTTAAGTACAATACCACTAACACAAAATAGAATGAGTAAAAAAAACAAAGCGGTAGAAATGTAAATATGTAGGGCACGGCTTGTACTGTACAAAGCTCGCTTATTAATAAACGACATAAATAATTTAATGTAATAAAATTTATCACATGATAATGATTTGCATTACTTATTACAAATTTACTTACGTAACTTTACATTAATATTTTAAAAACCCTGAATTCTGGCTAAATAATTTTTAAGCTAGTTAGTGCGTTTAAACGAGGTTTAGTGCTGAGGGGGTTGTGAGGGTCTTAAAATAAGGTAAATCATAACCGCAATTTCTATTGCTGCTACAAGGTATACAACCCAATTAGGTGCTGTTGAGTTAAGTAAAAGTATAAAGCCAGTAAGCATACCAATAGCGGCAAAGTACTTAGCTTTAGTTGGTACCACTTTGTGAGCTTGCCATTGCTGCAAGGTAACACCATAGCGAGGGTGATTAAGTAACCAATTTGCAAGTGCAGGTGATGAGTGAGTAAAACAAGTGAGCGCCAAAATAAAAATAATAGTCGTGGGCATGACCGGAAGCATAATGCCTACAATGCCTAGCGCCACTAAGGTTAAGCCTAGCATTTTTAACCCTACATTTTTATAACAGATAAGTGACGATTTTATATTCATTGACGACGCTATAGTGAGTGGCGACTAATTTAAAGTGTAGGCCAATTTTACATTTATTATAAAGCTAAAACGCTATTCCAATAAAAAAGGACATACCCAGTATGCCCTTTTTTGTAGACTAAACAGTAGTTATTAAAAATAATAACCAATGTTTATATTAAAGCGTTTTTCTGTTTCGCTGCTGTCACCGGCAATCGATCCACCAACGAAAGGTTGGTTTTTAGCATGTACAAAATCAAAGTAGGTAAACAAGCCGCCAGCGGCTACAGAAACACCCGTTACGTTCATCCACGTATCTGCGCTGTTGTCAGATTTATCGTAGATAATCCCGTAATCGTTATAAAACTGTAGGCCTGTCACGGGGCCCCACTCAACTGGCATGCTGTAAGCGATGTTTGCATTGGTCATGGTTGCTTCTGCGGCAATACTGTCGTAAAACGAGTAAGCACCTACGGCCATACGATCAATATTATCTATGTCGTAGTTGTATTCACCATGTTGAAGTTGAAAGTTCCATGCATCAATATTGCTATTTAGGTGCATAGCCCATGCATAATAGTCGCCCGCGCGGTCATTACCGTCATGTAACCCGCCAGATAACGCAGAAAAACCTAACTCGGTTGTGCCGCCGTCATGTTCAAAATGGTAACCGTAACGGCCCGAAAACGTATTGTATTCGCCTATTTGGGTTACAGGTTCTGCGTAAATGCCGTCTTCTGGGGCTCTTACGCCAACTACATCGTATGAATAGCGATCGCTGCGGTTGTCAACGTAGCCATCTACGCCACCAAGCTCATCGTTTTTGAAAAAGCCAAGATCTAATTGCCAGTTATCTGCAATTTTACGTTTAAACATGATGCCTAAATCGTGATCATCTTCTAAACCGATGTAATAGGTGGTGTTAAAAAACCAGTTGTGAGAATTATAAGGCCAGTTACCAAAGGGTACTTTGGTGATACCTGCTTGTACTTGCCAATCGTCTGCAAAATCGTACGCTGCATAAGCATATTTTACTTGCGGTCATGTAATCAAAAAGCGAATTTCTGCGTTAAGAATAACGTCGCCTACATCACCAGAAAAATTAAGTCTAAAAACGTCAAAATCGAAGTCGCCGCCGCGGTCTTCGTTATCGTCATCATACGATGCATAACTAAAGTTTGTACGAATAGCACCGCCGACCTTTATGCCGCTGCTTTTTTCTTTCGGAGCTTCTGCCACCACAACGTTTTGGTCAGCTTTTTTCTCGATAAGTGCAACTTGCTCTTGGTGTTTTTCGTTAATTTTTTGCTGTTTAGATTTTTCTTCAACTAGTTTTTGTTCAAGCAGCTTCATTTGCTGCTGTAGTTGTTTTAATTGACTTTGAAGCGTGTCGATATCGGTGGCGTAAGAAGTACTCGAAACACTACCTAAAATAAATGCGAGCGATAATTTTGAGAGTTTGGTCATATTAGCTGCTTCTTTTCGTTTGGTTAAAAATAAAAACCCAAGATATTAATAACACATTGGGTTAAGAGCTTAGTACAAAACCATTATATTTTTTATTGTTCGTTTTTTATTCTTTAGGCGCTTGTGTAAGTGCGCCCACTTCAAGCAAAGGAGATGCATCTAATTTATCTGCATCCATCATGGCTGCAATACGCTGCATAGATGAAAGTAATAAAGACTGCTCCCATTCAGCCAGACCAGAAAACTTTTCTATGAAGTGTTCTTGTAATGGTTGAGGGGCTTTAAGTAGTAATTCTTTCCCTTTTTCGGTGAGGTGTAAGCTCACTCGACGTTTATCCATTTGGCTTCGAACGCGTGTGACCAGATCTCTGCTTTCAATTCTGTCGAGAATATTAGTTACGGTCGCTGGGCTTAAATTTACATTTTGCGCAATGCGGCTAGCAGTGATGCCATCAGTTTGAGACACTTCGTGCATTATAAGCAGTTGTGGGCCAGTTAAGCCGGCTGTTTTATTAAGTTGCTTTGAGTGTAAATCAATCGCTCGGATCACTTTACGTAAAGATACCAATAACTCGTCATATTTTTGCATGTGTTTATCTCGTCGAAAAGCGATGCTTTGCCATAATCGCGAAATGTTACACATCAAATAAATTGAATTCAAATTAAAAATTTAATTTTTTACTGCTGTTACTCGTTTTTATTAATTAGAGTAGAAACTAATTTACCTTAAAGCAATACCCCTTTAATTAAGGGTTTTTTAATAGGTGGGAGTGCTTAGTTAAGCATTTTAGCTACGTTTGAACTATTAAATACACGGCTCAAATTGCTTTTTTACAATTCATTTTATGCGTTTAGTGTGTAATTAGTTAAAGTATAGATTAAGTAAGTGCATGATATACAACTATCAATATGCTCACAATGATTGTCTGAATAAGCAAAAACTTATTTGCTTGGTTTATACTTTACGTTATATGTAAGAGTATTGAACGTTGTGATTATTAATATTAAAGGGAAAGGCATGAAATTATCGCCATCAGTGAGCATTGAACACACCGAAACCGGTCTTGAATTTATTAATATTGAAAGTGATTTGTGCGATGCAAAAATATTTTTGCAAGGTGGTCAAATTACGCAATTTACACCTAAAGGTAAGCAACCTCTTATTTGGGTGTCGGGTAATGAAACGTTCTCAGAAGGCATGAGTATTCGCGGTGGTATTCCTATTTGTTGGCCTTGGTTTGGGACACATGCTAACGGTGGTTGGCCTGCACATGGTTTTGCCCGAACCAGCTTGTGGCAAGCTGATGAGGTTAATGAAACTGAGGAATGTATTACTGTGAGCTTAAAACTACCCATGAAGTTGGTGAACGCTGAATATTGGCCGCATCAGTCGGCATTGAAGGTGGAATTTGTTTTAAGTGATTCGCTTGAGGTGAGACTAACCACAACAAACTTAGGCGATACGGCGTTTAGCTATACACAAGCGTTGCATACATATTTTCCAACGTCAGATATTACTAATACACATGTTGACGGCTTACAAGGCGCGCAATATATTGAATTTGCTGAAGGACCTTTTACGCAACAAGCGGTTGTTGGATTTGAACGTGAAACCGACATGGTTTATACCCAAGCCGCACCTATTCAATACATAAATACCCCCGAGGGAGTTATTAAAGTTGGGCGAGCAAACTCTAGTTCGTGTGTGCTTTGGAATCCGTGGATTGAAAAATCAAAGCGCTTGTCTAATTTTGCTGACGATGAATACAAAACCATGTTATGCCTAGAAGCCGCCAATGTATTAGATGATGCTGTTACCCTTGCACCACAGCAAAGCCACACGTTGGTAACATCTATAGAATGGGTAAAATAAGGGATGCCTAATTAGGCTTTGTGTACGAATAAAATAATAAAAACAGTATAGGAAATAGTGTGTTTAACAATCAGCAAATAACGGATTTACCACAGCATAAAAACATTGAATTTAAAGCGCTTGCCGATAAAGCGCTGCTGCATGCACAACTTAACTGGTTAGTGTTTTATATTCCCTTTAGCGCAATATTAGCCGCAATTTGTTACTTCAACGAAAATTTTGCGAATAACGCGCAAACGTACTTATTAATTGGTATGCCTATTTTAATTCTCGCTTCTATGCTTTACAGCGTTGCGAGTATTAAATTGCAAGGTGTGGCTATGCGTCAGCACGACATTGCGTTTAAAAAAGGAATTATTTGGCAGCGGGTTACTATTTTACCGCTAGCGCGCGTGCAGCACATTGAAATACACCGTGGCCCCATTGAGCGAAAACTGGGTTTAGCCAGTTTAAAATTGTATAGCGCCGGTGGTATGAGTGCCGATTTGCAGGTAAGCGGGCTTACACACACGGATTGTAAAAATATGCGCCAGTTTGTTCAAGATTACCGCCAAGAACAAACGTCTACTCAGGCTGTACCAGCCGATGAGTGATTTTACACCTCATACCACACAAACGGATGCTGGCCAGGCGCCATTGTGGCAAAAGGTATCGCCTTGGGCACTTGTGTATTTTGTTGTCCATTTTGGTGTGCGTTTTGTGCGCGACGGCATATTTAACCTATTACCGCTTGGTTTTGTATTTGTTACACAAGTAGAAAACAAACTCTTCTGGGGGCAAATTGCAGCAGCAGTGGCTGTAAGTGCTTTGCTTTTATACTCGGTTTTATATTACAGAAACTTTAGGTTTTGTATTTCAAGCGATAACGAAATACTACTCAATAAAGGCGTTTTTAAAAAAGAACGTTTAACGCTTAAATTTGAGCGAGTACAAAATGTAAATATTGCTGAGCCTTTTTACTTTAAACCAGTAACGCTGGTTAATTGTATTTTTGATGCGGCAGGTAGCGCGGCTCAAGAAGCTGTATTGCCGGGCGTAACCCAAGGTTACGCAGAGCAAATGCGAAAGCAAATATTTGCTTACAAGGCCCAACAGCAGCTTGAGCCAGACAGTGAAGTAGAAACAGACGAGGCTACTGAGCAAAGTAGTTTGTTTATTTCTAACAAAGAAATAGCCAAGTTTGGTTTAATGTCAAACATGGCTATTTTAGCGCTAGCAGCCATTGCACCACTCATAAATGTGGTAGCCGATGTGCTTGAAAAGCAATTAATCACAAAAGTAGAAGGCTTTTACGAGCAAGAACTTGGACTTGTAGCCAGTGCAGCGTTATTTGCTATATTCACAATGTTTGTACTTGTGGTACTTATTGCCGTTTTGCTTTCGGTGGGAATGTCGCTGATTCGTTTTTATAATTATCAGCTTTATTTTAAAGGTAAAAAGTTTAAACGCATTGCCGGTTTATTAGAGCGCCACCAGTTATCTATGAGCTTAGATAAAGTGCAGTCGATTGTCATTAAGCAAAATATTATTGCCCGGTTACTTAAGCGCTTTACCGTTGAATTTTTGCAAGCGAGTAGCGGTGGTGCAATGGCGGGTATGGCCGCTAAAAAAATAAACAAACCTTAGTTTTACCTGTATTAAATAACGAGCAAGTAAACAGCGTATGCCAGTGGATTTACCCGTGGTTTAACAACAGCGCACTGGCATTTAAGCAGGCAGAGCGAGCACTTTGGTATAAAAACTTAGTCTTGTATGCATTGTTACCTAGCTTACTTGTGGCTGTGTTTTGTTATTTTAATGAGTTTAATTACTTTATCAGCGTGGGTGTGCTTACTGTATTTGCTGGCTTAGTTACCTTGTCGTATCAACGTTATGGTTACTATTTACATGAAGATGATGGCCGATTTTACATGGTTGTACGTAAAGGCATGATTGGCGTACATTATCGCGTGTTTGAACTATATAAAGTACAAAGTGCTAGCAGCGAAAGTACCTATTTAATGCGAAGATCAGGATTGAAAAGCCTGTATATACAACTTGCTCATGGCTTTGCGTTTATGCCATACATAAAAGAGCAAGACGCTGATTTTGTGATTGATTTTACGCTTAAACAGGCTGAGTCAGACACTCGTAGTTGGATGTAATTTCTGCAAACAATAAAGTATGTGCGAAAACACATTTGCACATGCTTTATTACACTTTTTTACTGCAAACTCAGTGAGTTTAATAATACTCTAAGCATTATTGAAAATGCTACTTAAGGGATTATTGTGAAAAAGTCACTCATTGCCTCAGCTTTGTTGCTCGCTGCCCCCGCGTTCGCTGCGGATTGGCAAACCATTCATACCGAGCATTTTAATGTGCACTACAGCATTGAGCATATTGATTTTGCTAAATCGACCGCGGTTGAACTTGAAATAGTTCGCACGAAAGTGCTTGAACAACAAAATCGTGCACTCGATGAAATAGTCGATGTTATCGTGTTTGACCCCTTAAATGCGGCGAACGGGTTTGCCTTGCCTACATCAAGCAACCCAGTAATGGCACTTTTTACTACCCCGCCGCAGTCTGATACGGTGATTTCAAACAGTTCTGGTTGGCAGCAGTTACTGGTGTTGCACGAATACATTCATTTAGTGCATTTGGCCCAGCCTACACGCAACCACTGGCAGCAAAAAGTGCGCGGTTTGTGGGATATTTACGATTTAACCTACAGTGATACGCCGCGCTGGGTTGCTGAAGGGTATGCAACGTTAATTGAATCTAAAATGACCGGACGAGGGCGCTTATTTGATAATTACTCTGAGTCGATATTACGTGAATTTGCTCAACAAGGTGCGCTACCAACCTATGGGCAATTGAATAGTGATAATGGTTTTATGGGTGGCTCTATGGCCTATTTGATGGGCAGTCGGTTTTTATATTGGCTAGAGCAAACATTTTCTGAGCAAATACTTGATAGTGTATGGACCCGAATGCAGGCAGTTAAGTCGCGTGATTTTGATGAAGCATTTGAAGGTGTGTTTGGCCAAAGCGCAGCGAAGCTATATCGCCGTTTTATTGCTGAATATACGTATAATGCCATGCAGCAAGAGCAAGGAGAGCAACCACTTGATAGTGAGCTATGGCTAGAGCTTGATTTATACGCAAGCAATCCAGCACTTTCACATGATGGCAGCAAGCTTGCAATAGTAGAGCGTGATGCCAAGCGTAATACTAAGCTCGTTATTTATAGCACCGAAGATAACACCAAAGCGATGGAGAGCTTTGAAAAGGCACAAAATGAGTTAATTAAGCAAGACCCACTCGATATACCAGATTCGCCACCGAGCGTGTTTAAGCGTGAACAAAAGCAAGTGCTTAATCAAATAAATCGGGCAGGTATAGCCAACCCGCAATGGGTAAATAGCACGACACTGTATTTTAATGCTTATAGTACTGAAGAGTCGGGCATTTATAATCGGGTGTCTGATATATTTAGCTATAACATTGAAACCGGCAACGTAGAAAAGCTAACCGAGTTTGCAGGGCTAAGACGCTTTAATGCAACAAGCGACGGTAAAGCAGTGTATGCAGAGCAAATACGTGATGGCTATTCTGAATTAGTAAAAGTTGATATCAGCACCGGCACCATAACGCCGTTGTTCAAAAAAAGCTTAAATACTGCATACGATTACCCCACGCTTAGCCCCGATAATAAAAAATTAGTTTATTTATCAGCTTCTTTAAACGAAAACTGGCAAATGTATATACAAGATGTTGATGGTGGTATTAGCCGGCCTGTACCTATGCCAAACGGGTATCAATATTTAACTCAACCTAGCTTTAGTGACAATGGCGAATCAATCTATTTTGTTGCGGGATTAAATAAAACGACTGATATTTATAATTACCATATAGCCAGTAATACCCTAAAGCGTTTAACACATGGGCAAGAAGCGGTTGCCCACCCCATTGAAATGCAAGATGAAACGCTGCTTTATTTATCGATTAATGCCGACGGCCCTGATGTAAAAAGCCTAGCGAATACCAGTATTAAAACGACGGTGACCGATTTAGCTGCTAATAGCAAAGCCCCGCTATTAATGGTTAATGAGCACACGTTGCCAGAGGCTAAAGTATACACGCAAGAAGTTGGCGAACAGCGCGATTATGCGGTACTCGATCAGCACGCAACCTTTGCGTTGGGCTCTCAGTATTTTTCAGCATCGACCAGCTTATTAAGTATGGGTATTAAAAGCAGTGATTTATTAAAGCAGCTAGACCTGCAAGCCGGTTATAGCATTGACTTAAACGATGATGCATTACATGGCGGGTTTGTAAACGCTAAATACAATGCGCTTGATGTTAAGTTTAAACTCGCTTTGTATGACTACAACTTAGATACCTCACGCCAATATCAAGCTTTAAGCCCAAGCAATTTAAATAACGAAATAGATGCTCTTGGTGGGTTTGTAGCAATGAGTTATCCACTTAAGTTTGGCCAATTAAGCTTAACCCCTGAGCTTGCTTATAACTATACTGATTACAAGCAAAGCCATACTCGTTGGACGCGTGTCGGTTTTGCTCAACGTTGGCAATATGACCGCCAAACGTTTGCTATAGGACAGCGTGTTAATGCTCGTTGGTACGAAGGTAAAGGTGAAAACAATTGGCAAGGTTATGATCTCGATGCGAGCGTA
>NZ_BADX01000150.1:0-8873 GCF_000241365.1 Pseudoalteromonas sp. BSi20480
TCTCGTTAATTGGCTTAATTATGTGGTCGGTTGCCGGATTTTGGCGTTTTCCGGCGGCACTGCCCGATCAGCTCACGCTACTTCACTTTAAAAGTGCGCTAATGCAAATGCAAAGCCCGCTTTATAATACCCTTGCTATAGGGCTAGTTACTACGTTATTTGCCATTATTATTACCCTTTTGTGCTTAGAGTCAGAGCAGTTAAGTGCAAAACCCATGTCGCGCTTTACCAGCTTAATTATTTATTTACCGTTGCTTGTACCAAGTATTGCGTTTTTATTTGGCCTAGTGTGGCTGCAACAACTAGTAAATAACCAAGCCGCGTTTTTTAATGTGGTATTTACCCATTTATTGTTTGTACTGCCGTATGTGTTTTTATCGCTTGCGAGCAGTTATAGGCGATTAGACCCTCGCTTTGCTCATGTAGCAGCAAGCCTTGGCGCAACACCCTGCAAAGTGTTTTTACACGTAAAATTACCCCAGTTATTTGCCCCTATTTTAATTGCGGCCGCACTTGGTTTGGCCATTAGCTTTGGCCAATATTTACCTACACTTTTAGCCGGTGGCGGGCGCATAGCAACCATAACAACCGAAGCGGTTACCCTTGCTAATGGCGCAAGTAGGCGTACCAGTGCGGTGTATGCCATTATGCAAATGGCATTGCCACTCATTGGCTTTATACTGGCGTGGGTGTTACCTAAGTACTTTTTTAAAAGCGCACATCGCTAACCCATAAATTAAAAGGTTTTTAATGCAGTCATCTTTAGAGATTAAAAATTGTGAGCTTTATCGTCAACACGAGCAATTACTAAGCTTAAACGAGCAAGTAAAAGGCGGCGAAATACTTACTATTATGGGGCCATCAGGCAGTGGTAAATCAAGTTTATTAAACTGGCTTACCGGCACATTACCCAGCGGCTTTAACGCAAGTGGCGAAGTGTGGCTTAACGGTAAAAGTATTAATGATTTACCCGCACATTTACGCCACATAGGTGTGCTTTATCAAGATGCGTTATTATTTTCGCATTTATCGGTAAGCGGTAACATTGCCTTTGCTATGCCTAAAGGCAATAAAAAACAGCGCCTTGAAAAAATAGAGCACGCCCTTGAACAAATAGGATTAAAAGGCATGGCTAATCGCCACCCCGACAACCTCTCTGGTGGGCAACAAGCACGCGTTGCTTTATTACGTATGCTATTAAGCGAGCCAAAAGCGATTTTGCTTGATGAACCCTTTAGCAAGCTCGATACCCAATTAAGAGTAGATACGCGCGAGCTGGTTTTTAGCCAAATACGCGAGCATAAATTGCCCGCTATTATGGTAACCCACGATCATAGCGATGCAGAGGCCGCAAACGGCAAACTGATCACCTTAAATTTAGCCAAGTAAACGTACAAAAAGCACAAGGCACCCAGCATGTTAGACAAATACATCACCCCTGTAATAAAGCCACTGTTAACTCCTGTTGTAGCGTTAGTGCACAAGCGTGGTATAACGCCCGACCAACTTACTGTGGCAGGCTTTTTAATAGGCCTATTAGCTGTGCCATTAATTGCGTTTGAAATGTGGTACGCAGCGTTAACAGCTATTGCTTTAAATCGTATTTTAGATGGGCTAGATGGCGCATTGGCACGCCATGCAAATTTAAGTTCAAGCGCTGGCGGTTTTTTAGATATTACCCTCGATTTTTTATTTTACGCGGCAATTCCGCTTGGCTTTATTTTGGCAAACCCCGAGCAAAACGCCATTGCAGGTAGCATATTACTGGCCACTTTTATAGGTACAGGCTCAAGCTTTTTAGCCTTTGCCATAGCCGCCGAAAAATTTAAGCTCGAAAAACCTCAGTTTAAATACAAAAGTTTTTACTATTTAAATGGCTTAACCGAAGGCACAGAAACCATAGCGCTGTTTATTGCCTTTTGTATTTGGCCGCAGCACTTTGCCATAATGGCGAGTATTTTTGCCACTGCGTGCGCTATTACTATTTTTACACGTATACATGGTGGTTATAACACGTTAAAACTCCAAGAAGCTGATGAGGTTACACAAGCCAATGAGTAATGAAATTTGGTGGCGTTTAGGGTTCTTTTTTAGCATTTTGGTTATTATGATGCTACTAGAATCGCGTATGCCCGCACGTAAATCGCCTATAAAAAGTAACACCCGATGGTTTGCTAATTTTGGACTCGTGTTTGCTTCATCACTAATTGCCCGCTTAAGTGTACCCATAGGCTTAACCGCCGTAGCGCTTTATAACCAAGAGCACGGTATTGGTTTATTTAATCAAATAGTCACACCAAGTAGTGTTGCTATTATTTTAAGTATGCTACTGCTTGATATACTTATTTATTGGCAGCATAGGTTATTTCATAACGTTCCTATTTTGTGGCGTTTGCATCGCGTACACCACGCCGATGCCCATGTAGATACCAGCACAGGTTTGCGTTTTCACCCTATCGAAATTGTACTCAGCATAGTTATAAAATTGATTGCCGTTACCGCTTTAGGGGTACCCGCTATTGCCGTATTAATATTTGAAATAACACTTAATGGATTAGCGCTGTTTAACCATGCGAATATTCGCTTGCCAAATGCAATAGAAAAGCCCCTTCGGTCAATATTAATGACCCAAATACTACATCGTATTCATCATAGCCAACGCGTGAACGAAACCAATTCAAACTATGGATTTAGCGTTATTTGGTGGGATAAACTGTTTGGTAGTTACAAAAATGAAGCGCAAAAAACCGATAACGACATAGATGTAGGCCTAAAAGAATACCCAAGCGAAAAGCAAAACGCGTCTCTTTGGGCTTTGTTAACCATGCCATTTCATAAAAAGTAACAACTATCCTCTTAAAAAATAAAATCATTAAACAAAATTATGCAGTTTAATGATTTTAGAACTACTATTTATTCGTTAAACAGTAAATTAATTGTAAATAATTTAGACAAATATGTTGACCAAATCACAACTGCACAATACTATTTGTAAGCGCTTACAATTACACACGCAAATGTAAGCGCTTACAGAAAGTATAAAAGCTATAAAATCAACTAAACTTAAACACATATTCTGACAATTATCAGTTGAACGGGGTTCAGTTATGAACATTGAAACAACACGCATTACACGCCTTCTGGCAGCTATTTCATTAGCGTCTTTGGCCGGCTGTGGTGGTGACGCTGCAACAACAAACACAAATACAGAAGTCGTTAATTCTTCAGAGCCAGTCTCAGACTGGCGCATGGTATGGAATGACGAATTTGACGGCACTAGCATTGATACAAACAAATGGAACTTTGAATTAAACTGTGCTGGTGGTGGTAACAACGAAAAGCAATGTTATACCGATAACGAAGAAAATGCCTTTATCAAAGACGGCATGCTGAACATAGTCGCACTCCCTGCAGAAGAAGGCGCAGCTAAACCTTACACATCAGCCCGCTTAAATACCCGTTACAACGCAGACTTTACATACGGCCGCTTTGAAATGCGCGCAAAATTACCGTCTGGTCAGGGTAGCTGGCCTGCATTTTGGATGATGCCAACTGATGAAGAGTATGGCACTTGGCCACGTTCTGGTGAAATTGATATTTTAGAAGCTGTAAATCTAAAAGTAGCCGCTGAAGATGGCACTATTGAATCTTACGTGCACGGTACTCTTCATTACGGTCGTGAGTGGCCAAATAACTCTAGCTCAGGTAAAGCTTATTTGTTACCTGAAGATATGAACCCAGCTGATGATTTTCATACTTACGCTATTGAGTGGCAAGAAGGTGAAATCCGCTGGTATGTAGATGATTACCTTTACGCTACACAACGTCGTTCTGAAGTTCGTTACAATTCAAAAGACGAAGCTGTTGGCCTTAAGCACAAAGGCTGGTTTGCGGAATACTTTGAACAAGGAAGCGGCGAACTTACAACACATTGGGATAACGCCCCTTTCGATAAAGATTTCTACCTTATATTAAACCATGCAGTGGGTGGAGATTGGCCTGAAAACGTTAACAACCTAGGTATTGATGCAGACGCATTTGCACAAGGACAAAGCTTTGAAATTGATTACGTTCGAGTATACGAATGTGCATCAGACCCAAGCACAGGCAAAGGCTGTGAAACAGTTCGCCCAGGTTACGACAGCCTAGACGACGCACTTGTAGAAGGTGCAGCACCTGTACCTACCCCACCTAGCGACGGCGTAGCCCGAAACCTTGATGTATTTAACGGTAGCCTAGACGCTAACTGGATTGCATGGGATTGTTGTGGCGGCACTGTACCAGAGGTTATTACTGATGCAGACAAAGGTGACGCTGTTAAATTTAATATAAATGATAACAACGGAACTGTGCTTGGCTTCTCTACGCGCGGTGGTCACTTTCCAGACGACTTTACAGGAACATCGTCTCCATTTGATGCATCTCCATTACTTGATTTAAACGGCCGTTTAAC
Source organism: Pseudoalteromonas sp. BSi20480 (assembly GCF_000241365.1). Lineage (NCBI taxonomy): Bacteria > Pseudomonadati > Pseudomonadota > Gammaproteobacteria > Alteromonadales > Pseudoalteromonadaceae > Pseudoalteromonas > Pseudoalteromonas sp. BSi20480. The sequence continues at coordinate 4,454 of NZ_BADX01000150.1, forward strand.
GTTTGACATGAAAGTGGTAACACCTCCAACGTCGGATACTACATGGATACTTAAAGCAGAGGCAGGTGACGGTGGCCCAAATACAGGCGACGTACCATTAAGTGAAAGCAATGAAGGTGTAACACCTGTAACTGGTCAATGGCAAACATATACCTTTCCATTATCACTACTTCAAGAAAAAGGCCTAGATTTAAGCGCAATTGATGTGCTTATGGTATTCCCGGCATGGCAAACAGGTGAAGGTGCTGAGTACCTTATTACTAATGTAGCAATTGAAGGTGACTTGGGTGCTTCTCCTGAGGTTGTCTTATTCGACAACGGACAAAGTTTAGATTGGCCTATGTGGGATTGCTGTGGTGGTTCAACACCAGTTGAAGCATTAGACGACGAAGAACACGGTTTAACTGCAGAGTTTAGCATTGGTGAAGCACCTACAGTAATGGGCTTTAACACACGCACTTCTGCAGGCGGAAGCGGCACACCATTCGATGCGACTAGTATTTTGGAAAATGGCGTTCTGCAGTTTGAACTAAAAGTAATGTCAAACCCTAACAACCCTGACTCAACTTGGTTAATGAAAATTGAATCTAATGAGGGTGACTCAGCGGTAGAGCTTCCGTTAACAGACGCAGGTGACGCGCCAGTTGCAGGTGAATGGAAAACTTACACTTACACCTTAGCCGACCTAGCAGGTGCAGGCCTTGATGTTAGCGCGATAGATGTTGTTATGATTTTCCCAGCATGGGGAACGGGTGAAGGCGCAGTTTACCGTGTAGATAACGCTAAAATTTATGACCCAAGTGCAGCATCTACTGCAGGAAGTGAAATTACAATATTCCAAGATACTGCTGCAGAGCAATGGAGCATATGGGATTGTTGTGGTGGTTCAACACCTACTGAAGAAACAGACGATAGCGATCACGGTACCGTTGCTGAATTTGTAATTGGCTCAGCGCCAACTGTTATGGGCTTTTTAGCCGATGAAGGTGTTTCTTTTGATGCCTCGTCTATCCTTGCAAATGGGGTTGTACAATTTGAAATGAAAATGGTAACTCCACCTAACGCAACAGACGCTCAATGGTTATTTAAAATTGAATCAACTGGCGCTGCGTCTGCAGTAGAGCTTCCTCTTGCAGAAAGTGTTGAAGGTCAAGTACCGGTTATTGGTCAATGGCAAACGTACACATTTACATTGCAATCACTTTTTGACGCCGGTTTAGACATTAGTGATATCAACGTGTTAATGGTTTTCCCAGCATGGAGTACGGGTGAAGGCGCGGTTTATCGTATCGATAACGTAATTATCGCAAACCCGTAGAACAACCATTGAATGGTAGGTGCCTTTAAATAGGCACCCACTAACTGTAATAAATTTAGAAAAGCAGAGCAATTATGAACACATTCACTTTTAAAAAGAGCCAGTTAGCAGCTTCTGTGTCACTTATCATCGCTGCAAGTACATTTAATTTAGCCTATGCAGCAGAAGAAAATACTGCTGAGCCTGAACTAGAAATCATTGAAGTAAAAGGTATTCGCGGATCATTAATCCGTTCAATGGATGTAAAACGAGATGCTTCTGGTGTAGTTGACGCCATCTCAGCTGAAGAAATGGGTAAGTTCCCAGATACAAACTTAGCAGAATCATTACAACGAATTACTGGCGTATCTGTCAGCCGCTCAAACGGTGAAGGTAGCCAAATTACTGTTCGTGGTTTTGGTCCATCGTTTAACTTGGTAACACTTAATGGTCGCCAAATGGCGGGAACAGGTTTTACACGCTCATTTAACTTTGAAAACTTATCATCAGAAGGTGTAAGTTCACTTGAAGTAATGAAAACTGCACGCGCTGATACACCAACCGGTGGATTGGGTGCAACTGTAAATATTGTTACCGCAAAACCATTACAAAAGCCTGGTGAGCGCTTTTCTTTTATGGCTAAAGGTATTCACGATACATCTGTAGAAGAAGGCGATAAAGTAACACCTGAAATTGCAGGTATCTACAGTAATACCTTTGATGACGAGCGTTTTGGTGTGTCGGCTAACTTTTCATATCATCGTCGTGATTTTCAACGACAAGCAGCAAATGTTCGCTCTTGGTTAGTTAATCCAAATCTCTCGGTTGATGCAGCTAATATTGTTGATAACCGCCCAATGGATGCTGAAGGTAACCCGGCTAAACAATTCTTTGACCCAAACGCTGGGGAAAATGGTGAATTTGTTTCAGCCGCTTTCTTTCCGCAAGAAGTTAGTTTTGCAAAAGATGACATTCAACGTGAGCGCTTAAATGCGCAAGCAACATTTCAGTTTGCGCCAACAGATAACCTAACCTTTACGCTTGATCATACGATTTCACAAGCAACGACCGGGAATAACTCATTGTCTTGGGGTATTTGGAACGGATCGTTTGGTGGTAATGCCAATGCTTATGAACTTGATGAAAATGGCACAGCTGTTTATTACAACTCTGCAGGTGACGATGCATCCTTTACTGCATTTCGTGAAACATCAGAAGTAGATTCAAAAGCAACAGGTATTAACGTTGAGTGGTTAGCAACCGAAAACCTGAGCTTTAACTTTGATGCGCATACATCTAAAACAACGACCGATAATGGTAAAGATCCTGGCTTAGGCGCTAACGCACGAATCATTTTAGGCTCGGCAGACATTTCAACTAAAGAGTACTCTTTCCGTGAAGGTGACGTACCTGGTTTTAATGTAAATTGGAATAACGGCACGCAAGAAGTTGACCCAAACCAAATTGGCTCTAACTTTAGTATATTTACAAGAACACCCGGTGAATCAGAAGTATCTCAAGTACAACTAGACGGTAAACTATTTACTTACACTGACATTGGTTTAGAAACAGTAAAATTTGGTGCTGCATACACTAAGCAAACACTTAGTGGCTGGGGTGGCTCTAATAATGCCAATGCACCAGGCTTTAATAACGGTACATTTGCTGAGATATTCCCAGATAGTATGTTCGAGCGAGTTGATTTAAGTGGCTTTCTTGACGAGTTTTCATTTGGTCCTAACGGTGTAGCGCCAGGCTATGCTTACACTTATGATCTTGATGAAGCATTTGCTCGCCAAAGCGCTTTTTTAACTGAAGACGTAATAGGCAGTGATGTTTACCAAATAGGCACCTTTGATGGCTTCCCAACTAACAAAGTAGAAGAAGAAACAATCAGTGTTTACCTGTCTACAAATTGGGTGTTTAACGTTAGCGACTACGATGTTTTTGTAAATTTAGGCCTTCGCTACGAAGAAACTGACATTGTAAGCCCAGCTAAAAGCCGTGTTGCTCAGCAAGTATATTGGGCAGGTGGTTCTGAGTGGCTAACTGAATTTGCCAGTGGCGGCGAATTAGTTGAGGTTGATTACAAAGGTAATTACGATCTTCTTCTACCTATGATAGATGTAAAAGTCGACCTTTCTGATAACTTAGTGTCACGTGTATCTTGGGGCCAAACAATCACACGCCCTACCCTTGGCGACATGCTTGGCAACTTAAGCTTAACACCGTCACCTAAGTTAAATTCAAGAAGCGGTAGCCGTGGTAACCCAAATTTACAACCGTTTAAATCAACAAACTTCGATCTTAGCCTTGAATATTACTACAATGAAGGTAGCTACGCTGCAGTGGGTATGTTCTGGAAAGATGTAGATAATTGGATTGATAACACGCAAGTAACAACCACGTTTGAAGGCCTGCATGATGTTTATTTAGGTCAACGCTGGAATAATGCAGTAACCGCAATTGAAGGACGTGGCGAGCAGGCAACTGACTCTGCTATCTATAATGAGATTGTGGCAAATGGTGTAGGAATTGGCGAAAACAACCGTGTACTTCCTGACTCAGCAACTGATCCATTAATAGAGTGGACAATCAACTCACCAGAAAACGTAGGTTCTCGTAAAGTAAATGGTGTTGAGTTTGCGATACAGCACTTATTCGGCGAGTCAGGTTTTGGCGCTGGTTTTAATGCCACTATTGTTGACGGTGATGTAGAGTACGACAACTATTACCTTGCATCTCAAGCTGTATTAGCTGGCCTGAGTGATTCTGCCAATCTACAAGGTTTTTACGAAAAAGATGGCTTATCAGTTAAAATTACTGGTGCATGGCGTGATGAATACCTAATTGCGCAAGGCCTACCAGATTCGGGTGCTACGGCTCCTCCACAATATGCTGAAGAATATTTACAGTGGGACATTAGCGTTAACTACGAAGTGAATGAAAGCACTACCGTATTCTTTGAAGGCGTTAATTTAACAAACGAGACAGAGCGTTCGTTCAGTCGTTTTGAAAGCCAGTTCTTAAGTGCTGCACAATACGGACCGCGTTATGCATTTGGTTTTAGATACTCAATGGGTAACTAAACTTAAATAAATACCAAATAAAAACCGCTCTAAG
>NZ_BADX01000149.1:0-18834 GCF_000241365.1 Pseudoalteromonas sp. BSi20480
CTTTTTAGTGTTATTTATTAAAGCTATTAGGCTTTAGCAAACGCATCTTGTAGTGGAGGTACTACTTGCTTTTTACGGCTTAATACACCATCTAACCATACTTTATCATTTTCTGGTTTTACGCCGTAAGCCTGCTCAACTAAGTTTGCATCGTCAGATACAATTAGCATTTGTGAGCCTTCTTTCATAATATCGGTAAGCAGCAAAAATACTGAGTGACGATTACCTTCGGCTTTAAGCTTTGCAATATCAGCTTCAAGGTCAGCTTTAATATCGTCAAACACAGCAAGGTCGATTACTTCTAGTTGGCCAATACCTACTAGGTTACCGTTCATGTTGAAATCTTTAAAGTCACGCATAACTAAGTCACGTGCAGGTGTATCTTCTACTGCAGACTTAACGCGAAACATATCCATGCCTAGTTCTTTAAAGTCTTCAACACCCGCAATTTCAGCAAGTGCTTCAACACATTTAATATCGGCAGTGGTACATGTAGGTGATTTAAATATTACGGTGTCGCTTAAAATTGCACACATCATAATACCTGCGATGTCTTTAGGGATTTCTACGCTGTAAAAATCGTACATCATTTTAATAATGGTATTTGAGCAGCCAACAGGACGGATCCAACATTCAAGCGGAGTAGATGATGTTAAGTCACCTAATTTATGGTGATCTACCACGCCAACAACGCGGGCTTGGTCGATATCATCAGGTGCTTGTGTTTTTCTGTGTGATCGACAATATACACATCTTCGCCCGCGTAGCTTAATTTAAGCTCAGGTGCTTCGAAGCCAAATTTATCAAGGATAAATTGAGTTTCTGGTGAAACTTCACCAAGACGAGTTGGTATTGCCGGCTCATCAATTTGGTTTTTTAAATAAGCCAGTGCAATTGCACCACAAATAGAATCTGAATCTGGGATTTTATGGCCCACTACATACATAGACATTGACGGAACTCCTTTAAATTTGCCGATATTCTAACAAAGTCTGCGCCCTTTAACATATAGACAGTGCAATTAAGTTTTAGTTACACTTTAAAATATTGAATTTACTAGGTGTATAAATATGCGACTGGGCCGTAAGGGGTGGAATAACGTTATAATCTTCTCGATGCTGATTATGATTTTCTTTTTAAATGGTTGGCATAAGCAGTTTTTAAGTGGTGAACAAGAGCCCACATTGCAAGCGGTGTTACCTACACAAAGCTTTGTTTTAACCCTTAGTTTTGTTGATCAAAAAATTGAGCGTATTGGTACTAGTTGGCGTACAACTGCAATAAAGAAAGATGTGCCTGTTTTTTGGCAACCGTCAGAGCAACAACTACAAGAACTTGTTAATATTTGGCAAGGAATACAGTTGCCAGTGGTTAATGAGTCTGTGGTTTTTAACCCAAATGCGCCTTTGTTTGTTGCCACATTTGAATTAGCTGGAGAAAGTTTGCCTTGGGTATATTTACTTTACAAAGGAAATAATCAGTATTATTTACTCGAAAAAAGTACTCAGCGCGTATTTGCACTTGATATAACTATAGCTACACAGCTGTTTCCTAGTTTTGATTTTTCACAAAGTGGGTCTAATTAATGCCTGAATTACCAGAGGTAGAAGTGAGCCGAATGGGCATTACTCCTCATATAAAAAACCAAGTTGTAACCAAGGTTAATATTTATAATGCGAGTATGCGCTGGCCAGTACCTGACGATGTTTACCAGCTAGAGGGGTTAACTGTTACCAATATTGAGCGCCGTGCAAAATATTTATTGCTGCATTGTGAGCTTGGTAGCACTATTTTACATTTAGGTATGTCAGGTAACCTACGGGTTGTAGATAAGAGCGAGCCTTTAAAAAAGCACGACCATGTTGAATTTGTATTTGCTAATGATAAAGCGCTGCGCTTAAACGATCCTCGCCGCTTTGGGTGTTGCTTATGGCAAGAGCCAGGTGAGGTGCATAAGTTACTCTCAAAGCTTGGCCCAGAGCCCTTAACGGATAACTTTTTCGCAAAGCGGGTGTACGAGCAGTCACGCAATAAAAAAGTACCTGTAAAACAGTTTATTATGGATAACGCTGTGGTAGTAGGGGTTGGGAATATTTACGCTAACGAGTCATTGTTTAAAGCTGGGATTCATCCAAAGCGCGAAGCGGGGAAGGTGTCACTTAAGCGTTATCAAGTACTTATCCCTATAATAAAAGACACGCTTGCTGCCGCTATAACTCAAGGTGGTACCACGCTTAAAGACTTTGCACAAAGTGATGGTAAGCCGGGTTATTTTGCTCAAGAGCTATTGGTATATGGGCGAAAAGGAAAGCCCTGTTTAACGTGTGATAATGAGCTGGAAGAAATAAGGCTGGGGCAGCGTAGTACTGTTTTTTGTTCACATTGCCAAAAGTAACTACCTTTACTTTCTAATGCTATAAAGAAAACCCCGTTAACACATGGTGCTAACGGGGTTTTTAGTATATACAAAGCGTTTTAAACTTTAAATTCGTCTACCGATAAACGCAGCTCTTCGGCTAGTTTTGCTACTTCAGAGCTTGAGATATTAGTTTGGCTTGCGCCTTCAGCTGTTTGTTCTGCAATAGCAACAATTGACTCCAAACGTTCACTAATTTCTTCAGCCACTTGTTGTTGCTCAAGTGCTGCTGTAGATATTTCTTCACTCACGTCATGGGCTTGCGATACCGCAAAGGTGATTGAGTCAAGCGCTGTACTTGCTAAGTCAGTTTGCTCTACACACGATACTGCGCGTTGCTTACCTTTGGTCATTGCTGTTACAGCCGCTTCTGCGCCCGTTTGTAGCGATTCAATCATTGATTGGATCTCTTGGGTTGACTCTTGAGTTTTACTTGCCAGTGAGCGTACTTCGTCTGCTACAACGGCAAAGCCACGGCCGTATTCACCTGCACGCGCTGCTTCGATTGCGGCGTTAAGCGCGAGTAAGTTAGTTTGATCTGCAATGCCACGAATAACATCAAGTATGCTGCCAATCGATGCACTATCTTGGTGAAGCTTATTAATAACTTGGGAGGCATCATCAACCTCGCGCGCAAGTTGCTCAATAGTTGCTTTGTTATTGTTTGAAATACCTTTAACACGTTCAGCTTCTTTATCTGCGTTTTTAATTTCGCTTAATGCTTGCTGTGCACTATTGCTTACTGTTTGCGATGTACTGCTCATTTCAGTCGTTGCTGTTGCTGCCTGCTGTACTTGTGCCTGCTGGTTACTAATAGCTTGGCTTGATTCTGCAGTAATTGCCGAAGTCTCTTCTGATGCAGCTGCTAATTGGGTCGAGCGAGAAATAATCCCTTTGATTAAGCTGCGTAAGCTGTCTATTAGAGTATTACAGCTTTTTGATAGCTCGCCAAATTCGTCTTTAGCGCTGTCATCCAAGCGTTGAGTCATATCACCACTGGCTACAATATCTAAAATTCTGTTTACTTCGGCAAGTGGCTTGGTAATACGGCTTACGGTTATATATGCAATAGCGATGGCGAGTAGAGTTGCTATTATCATACCAACCCATGTCCATAAGTTTGCTGAGTCTACGTCGTTACGAACGCCTTTTTGAAGCTCAAAGGCAACATTACTTGCTTGCGAAACTAACTCGTCAATTTGATTAAGTGCTATTTTTGTTGCGGCTTCTGAGTCGGCTAGCTCTTTTTCAGTGAGCGCAATTGAATCAATTAAACGTTTTTTATTCGCGGCTAAACTGTTGTTACCTTTTACGTTACTCTCAAGTGCTTCAACATGCTCTTTGAGGTCATTAAACAAGTCGCTATGGCTTTGCTCAATAGCCGGTTTAATTAGAGCAACAGTGCGTGTTACTTCTTCAAGATAGTAGGTTTGCTCACTTTTAACGATATCTAATGTGGTCAACGTTTTTACTGTTAACATGTCGGTACTGTTGGTAACCACCGACATAAAGTTATTTTCCAAGTTATTTGCAGCTTGGAAAGCACGAGGGTGGTCTTGTTCAAAACCATCTATATCAATTATGTCTAAAACTACTGAGTTAGCATCTTCTGCGCTAAGCTCAATGGCTTCAATTTGTGCAGTGAGTGTTTTATTTAATGCCAGTTGTTTATTTTTATCTTCGAGTAAGTTTTCAACAATACTTAAAAAGTTTTCATAGGTTTGCTCAACACTTTGACTACTTTTACTTAGTTCAGGGTCGTTTTTAACAACGCTCTGAAGCTGTGCATGGAGTTCGTTGAATGATTTTTTTTGTTCGAATACTCTTTTTTTAATGGGTTCAAGCTCACTTGCAGATGAAGTATAAAAACTTGCTTGTGCTGCCTTACTCATTAATATGAATTCAGCTTGTAGCTCTGAACTTTTGTTTAATGCCGGTAATGATAGCTGGTTCACCTGTTGAGTAGAACGGTCTATATTCGCTATTTTAATTAACGAATTGCCGCCAATAATTAAAAGTAATAGCGTGATAAATATAAAACCACCCCAAATACGTTGGCTCACTGTTAGATTCATATGGATTTCCACTCAAAGATACTTTAATTAAAACTTATCGGCTTTTATTCGGATAAGTTAAGTAATTAAAATCAATTACTTTAATTAATTTTAACTATTAGTTTATAAATCTAACAGATGTATTGGAATTTTTCTAGGTTATTTAGGTAAAAAGAGTCATTTTTCTATAAATAGATTTTTTGTTTTAAGTTCCATTAACGTCATCCCGTTACCCCATACACAGCCTGTGTCTAAAGCATGAACATGGTTAACCCCTGTTTTACCCTCAAGTGATGCCCAGTGGCCAAAAACAAGCTCATCCTTAAGTGTGAGAATGTTCTTGTGCATAAACCACGGTGTTAACATTTTGCTATCTGCTATTGCACCTTTTGCATTAAGGTCTAGCTTATGGTCATGGGTTAAAAAGCGCATGCGGGTAAAGTAGTTAACTATATATCTAAACTTTTCGTAGTCATTGAGTGTTGTTGACCACTTTTTAGGATGGGGAGAGTACATATGCTTAAAAAAGTTTTTTGCATTCTTTGATTGATAGCAAGCTTGAGCAAATTTTGCGTGTTGCAATGCATCTTCAATTGACCAATCAGGGTTTAAGCCTGCATGGGAGATAAAGCAATTATGTGTTTTTAAATATAAAGCGAGTGGTTGGGTTTGTAAAAAAGAGATATAACGCTTGAGTAAGCTGCTTTTAAAAATAGGGGCTAATTTATCTTTTGGGTTAGTCGGTTTATTTAAAAAATAACAAGCAATCATGTGCAAATCATGATTGCCCAGTGTGACTGTCATGCTGTCTTGATGTTGATAGATGAAATCAAGGCAGGCAAGTGAGTCAGGACCACGGGCAACAATATCACCCACTAAATATAGGTGATCTTTACTTGGATTAAAATCAACCCTTTGTAACAAGGTGCTGAATTCTTTGAAGCACCCTTGTAAATCACCTATTGCATAATCGGCCATGTAGCGTTTTTACTAATGCAAAATATTAGGGCAAGCTAAACGAAATACATTAATAGGTGCTTCAAACTCTGCACCAAACTCGTTGCGTAGCGTGTAGTGGCCTTGCATTGTACCAACAGGTGTATCTAGGATAGCACCACTGGTGTATTTGTAACTCTCACCTGGGCCAATTGTTGGGGTTTCGCCAACAACGCCTTCGCCCTCAACTTCAACTTCTTTGCCGTTTGCGTCTGTAATCAACCAATAACGATGCAATAACTTAGCACTACATAAACTATGATTTTTTATTGTTACAGAGTAGGCAAATACGTATTTTTCTATTTCCGGCTGTGATTGACCTTCAACATAAAATGTCTCTACAGACACCTTTACAGGTGATCCAATATTACTGCTCTTTGTCATAAATCCAGTTAGCTATATCAATAAATTGTTGTAAAGATAAACTTTCAGCACGTAATGTAGCGTCAACACCTATGCTTGCCATTTCTTCAGCTGTAAGTAAGTTGCCAAGGCTGTTTCGTAATGTTTTACGGCGTTGATTAAACGCTTCTAAACATACAGTGTTAAGTATTTTTACGCTTTTAGCTGTTCGTTGTTCAGGCTTTTTAGGAATTAAGCGAATAACTGCAGAGTCAACTTTAGGAGCGGGCTTAAAGCACTCTGGTGGCACTTCAATTACAGGCATTGCATTACAGTAGTACTGCGTCATCACGCTTAAACGACCAAATGTTTTACTGCCAGGACCTGCAACCATGCGCTTTACAACTTCTTTTTGAAGCATAAAGTGCATGTGCTCAATGTTATCGGCAAACTCAAAAAGATGAAATAACAATGGCGTGGAGATGTTGTAAGGTAAATTACCAAACACTTTTAACTTTTTGTCGTCTTTAACTAAGCTTGCAAAGTCGTACTTCATTGCATCGCCTTGGTTTACCGTTAATTTTGGCCCTAAAAATGGGTGTTCAATTAAGCGTTTTGCAAGGTCTTTATCTAGCTCTACAACTGTTAGGTGTCCGCTAAGTTCAGCCACAGGTTCGGTGATCGCACCTAAGCCTGGGCCTATTTCTACTAAATTATCTTCTGGTTTAGGATCGATTGCTGAAACTATTTTATCGATGATCATTTCATCAAATAGAAAGTTTTGTCCAAAACGTTTTCGGGCGCGGTGTCCTAAGTGTACTTTATCGGTCATTGATTCTGTGCTTTTTCATGGGCGAGCTTAATTGCTTCGCGGATCGCTAATTCAAAACTTCCAACATCGGCTGTACCTGTACCAGCTAAATCTAGCGCTGTACCGTGGTCAACTGAAGTGCGAATAAAAGGTAAACCCAGCGTGATATTCACCGATTTACCAAATCCTTTGTATTTTAGCACAGGTAAACCCTGATCGTGATACATAGCAAGTACGGCATCGGCCTCAGAAAGGTATTTATCCTGAAATAATGTATCGGCAGGTAGTGGACCAATTAAATTCATCCCTTGGCTTCTTAAAATATCAAGGGTAGGGGTAATTGTGTCTATTTCTTCACGGCCCAAGTGACCATCTTCACCGGCGTGCGGATTTAACCCACAGACTAATATACGTGGCTTTTCAATACCAAACTTAGTCCGTAAGTCGTGATCTAAAATAGTGGCAACCTTGGTCAGGCGGTCTTCGGTGATTGCACGAGAAACATAAGCCAGTGGAATATGTGTTGTCACAAGCGCAACACGAAGTCCTTCAGTGGCTAATAACATGACAACATCTGCTGTGTTTGACTGCTGTGCAAAATACTCTGTGTGGCCACTGAATGAAATACCGGCTTTATTAATAATGCCTTTGTGAACAGGGCCTGTAACTACAGCGTCAAACGTGCCATCCATGTTTTTTTCGCTTGCGATACGCAAGGTGTCTAACACGTATTGGCCATTAGCATCGTTAAGTACGCCTAACTCTACATCATCACCTAAATTGACTTGATAAATATACACGCTGCCTGCGGGTGTTGCTTTAGCAGGAGCGCTTTCATCAAACTCAATGAGGTTTATAGGTAAACCTAAAAGTTTTGCACGTTCTTTTAAAAGTTTGGCATCAGCAAGCACAACAAGTTGTGCGTCCCACGCTTGCTGAGCAAGCGTAATGAGCAAATCTGGACCAATACCGGCAGGTTCACCTGGTGTAATTGCTATTCTTAAGGTCATATTTATTCGTCTGTAGGGAAAATTTCAACATGGGCTTGTTCGCGCATTTCTTGCTGCCAGTTGAAGCTTTCTTCTTTAAATTTACGGTTAAATAGCATGCCATGTGCGCGGTTACGTTTTGCTAACTCTGTTTTATCAGCAACACGTTTGTCGAGTAGTTGTACTATATGCCAACCAAACTGGGTTCTAAAAGGCTCGCTAATCTCGTTTTGTTTGAGCGATAGTAATGTATCTCTAAACGCAGGGACATAGGTGGTTGGATCAGTCCAATCGTATTCGCCGCCTTTGAGTGCAGAGCCTGGATCTTCAGAGTATTCTTTTGCGAGCTCGCCAAAATCAGCGTTGCCAGCACGTAGGTCTTTAGCAAAACCAGCAAGCATATTACGTGCTTTTTCTTCGCTTAAAATAATTGAAGGTTCAATAAGTATGTGGCGTGAGCGCACTTCTGTTGTTTCAACTACTTGTAGGCCACGCACATCTTGAACTTTAATAATATGAAAGCCAGCACCTGAGCGAAGTGGCCCTACGATAGCATCTTTCTTTTTACTCTTTACAGCTTCAGCGAAAAGAGAAGGCATCTCATTTATACCCATCCAACCTAATTGACCGCCTTCAAGTGCTTTTGAGCCGCTTGATGATGAAATTGCAATGCGTTTAAATTCTTGGCCGTCGTTAAGTAATTCAATAACTTTATCAGCACGTGTTTTAGCCGCTGATATTTCATCTGCTGTTGCTTCGTTAGGAATATCGATCAGGATGTGGCCAATATCATACTCTTCCGCACTTTGACCTTGGCTAGCCATTATTTTTAATAAATTATCGACTTCTTGCTCACTAATATAAATGCGGCGGTCAACGTTTGCGCGGGTAACTTGTTGTGTTGTGATCTCTTTACGTATTTCTTCACGGTATGCTTGAAAGCTATCGCCAGATGCTTCAACCGTACGTCGTAAATCGCTAATTGTACCGCCTTGCTCTTTTGCAATGTTAGCAAGCGTTTGATCTAACTGGCTGTCAGAAATTTGTAAACCCATGCGCTCAGCCATTTGCATCATCAGTGCTTGGCTAACTAAACGTTCCATGGCTTGCACACGTAAAGTTTCGTCTTTAGGTAATTGTTGACCTTGTTCTTGGGCTTGCTTTTTTACGCGATCAACAATGGAGTTTACTTCGCTTTGTAAAATAACACCTTGGTTTACAATGCCAACAACTTTGTCAATTTCTACTGGTTCAGCAAATGCATTTTGGCACAGGCTGATACTTAAAACGGTTGATACTAATAATTTTTTTAAAGTCATGTTCTATTTACTACTCTTGCTAATAGTACGTTTGTGATACTAGTTATTAAGAAAATACGGTCTACGATAGCCAAAAATACCTTGTTGTAATAGTTTTTGTGCATCATAGCGGCTTTTACTTCCCAGTCCTTTTAGTACAAAATTAAAACTAATACCTGAATCAAAGGTGGCTTGCTCTGTACCTATTGAATGATTTAAATCAGTTTCGATTTGGCGGTGACCAGTAATTTGAAACGCCCAACAGCACGATTCATACTGCAATCCACTTAATATTTCGACACTTCGGTTGTTTTCAAGGTCGCGATGATAGCTTGCAATAAACTGCCATTCGTCACTTATTGGAATACTTGTAAACACACCTGTTTGCTCGATTGTATTTCCTGAGACATCATTTGCATAGCGATGGTTCAATTGCACTAGCTGATTATTATCACCTTTGTAATCTAAAGTGGCATTTGATTGAATCATTTGTTTGCTATCAGTGTTGTACTGTATACCCGCAGAAAAATACCAACGACGATGCCAATGTACCATGGTTTGCGCTGCAAATAATGCATTGTAATTGGTATCTGAGTTTAAGCTTTGCTCGGTTGGCTTGGCATCATCAGATAAATAAAAGATTTGTCCGGCACTAAAGTTAAAAATCTCTTCTTGTTTTTTATCAAATAAGCGCGTTGTTGCACCGAGCGTAAACTGGTTTGCAGCAGCTATTCGATCAACACCAGAAAAGCGTGTGTCTCTAAATAAGCCGTAATAATCGTCTTGTAATTTGGTTGTATCGTATAAACCAATATCAGATTGATCCTTATTAGGCGTATATAAATACTGTATTTGCGGCTCTAGTGTTTGAATACCGTCTTGGACAAGGTAGGACGTATCGCGCTCAAAATTAAGCTGTGAATATAAACGTACTTTTGGCAAAGTACGCGATACACTCTGCTTAAACTGTGTGCCAGATAGGTCACCTTGTTGATCGTAATTTGTTTGTAATAAGCTTACTTCAGATAAAAATGACCATGCGTATTGGTCGTAATCAAACCGTGCTTTTGGCTCAATATGAACTCGAGTTGCTTGATCTATAATTGCAGAGCTGTTGGTAAAATGGCTCAACTCACCAGACACGCTAAAATCAAAATGATCAAATTTCCATGGTGCTGTTTGTGTGAAATTAATTTGTGGGATAGCAGTGTACGACTCTAAGTGATCACCCAGTACCTCAAAGTTTTGAACTTTTATATCGGTCCGCCATGTGTCTCCTAAATGGGTCAGTACGCCGGTACGATAAAGTTGGGTGTCGGTTTTACTCGCATAACTTGATTCTAAATCAGTAATGTAGTTATCGTCGCTTACATTGGTAACGTCAACACTTGCTCGCCAATTTTCGTTTAAGTAACTTTTTTGCTGCCAATGAAACATGTAGCGCTCACCAAGCGCTGGCTCTGAGTCGTCTTTGTTTAGGTATTCTATACCCACTAGGCCTTCATGTTGCTTGGTTAAATATCTAAGCTCTGTTTTTAGTTGCAAACCCTTGTTAGCCATATAACGCGGCGTGATGGTGGCATCTAAGTTAGGCGCAATATTCCAATAATAAGGAGTAATGGTTTCTAAGCCATACTTGTCTGAACTTGAAATACTAGGCGTGAGTAATCCCGATTTACGGCGCTCGTCTAATGGAAAAGTAAAATAAGGTAAATACAAAACAGGGGTATTTAAAATTCGAAGTATGGCGTTGTGAGTTTCGCCCCAACCTTCTTCGCGAGATAAATTAATCTCGTCGGCTTCAATTTCCCAAGCTGGGGTTTCGCCCGGACAAGCAGTAAAGCTTGCATTCATCAGTACTAAGCCAGAATCATTTATAGTGAGCTTTTCAGCACCGCCTTTACCTTGTTGTTCTGTTAGCTTGTAATCAGCACCTAACAGGCTAATTTCTGAGTTATTTAAATCGGCATTTAACCCTGAGCTATTTACGTTACTAACAGCATCGCGATATACAATAGGACCTGTGGCATTAAGTAAACCACGTTGCTTGTCTATCAATGCAGTTTGTGCGGACAAACTCATATTAACGGTGTTAATATCAACATTGCCGGTAAATTCGGCGCTTTGAGTACCAAGGAGTTCTACATCATCAGCTTTAATGTCAACATTACCGAGTTTTACGCCAGGTAGCGGTTGCCAAGCTCTGGTTTGCATTGAAGTGCCACAAAGTTTGTGTGTCAGTTCAGTTTCGGCAAGCGATGGTGCGCTAACTACGCTTAGCATCAAAATGCCCCAGGTTTTGCTCATTTATTGACCCTAATACTGTGTGTATAAATATAATTTACACATAATAAAGGAAAATAATGGCAAATACAGTAATTGACCTAATTAACTTAGTTAAAAATAGATATCTTATAAAATGACACGCTTTGATAATTTACAACACTTCATAACGACCCACTTTGGCAAACGGCCAGATACCCTTGAGGCGATAACCGGAGATGCGAGTTTTAGGCGGTATTTTCGCTTAACAATTAATAATCAGCACTTTATTGTAATGGACTCCGATCCACAAAAGGTCAATAACGCACCGTATTTATCTTTGAATCAAGTTTTTACTGACCAGGGTTTTTTGTTACCGCATATTATTAAAAGTGATGAACAACAAGGCTTTTTTATTTTAACTGATTTAGGCAGCACACACTTAGCTGACATGCTTAATGATGCAAATAGAACCGACTACTACACACAGTTAATAAGTTTATCAGCCAAGTGGGCACAAACGCCTGAGGCTTCAGATATGCAGGCCTATGGTAAAGACTTTATAGCGCTTGAATTGTCGATATTCAGCCAATGGTTAGTAAAAGAGTTTATTGCTGAACGCGTTGATACAAACCAACTTAAAATGTGGGAGTCGAGCTGCGATCTACTCACTCAAACCATGCTTGAACAACCCACGGTAACTGTGCATCGCGACTACCACAGCCGTAATATTATGCACAGCGATTCTCAGTGGGCAATAATTGATTACCAAGACACCGTACGAGGGCCACTTTGTTACGATTTAGTTTCGTTGTTACGCGATTGCTATTTTAAGCTCCCTAACAATGAACTCGCTCAGCTATTAGCATTTGGATATAACGAGTTTAAACGCGAAGGCTTAGTCAGTAATACTTCGTTTGAAGAATTTAAAGTTTGGTTTGACTTAACGGGTTTACAGCTTCATTTAAAAGCCGCCGGTATATTTTGTCGCCTGTATTTGCGTGACGGCAAGACAGGTTATTTAGCTAATATTTTGCCTACCCTTGAATATATTGTAGATGTTGCTGAACGCTATCCTGAACTTAATGCACTCAGTGAATGGGTTAAAAATACGATAGTGCCAAAAGTGACTAAAAGATTAGAGCAGGTAAATTTATGAAAGCCATGATTTTAGCCGCAGGGCGTGGGCAGCGCATGATGCCGCTCACTCAAGCTATGCCTAAACCTATGCTTAAAGTGCAAAATAAACCACTAATAGAGCACCATGTTAATAACTTAAAGGCCGCTGGCATTACCGACATAGTGATAAACCTTGCATGGCAGGGTGATAAAATTAAAGCGTACTTTAAAGATGGCAGTCAATTTGGTGTAAATATTGTTTATAGCCAAGAAGTTGAAGGCGGCCTTGAAACCGCGGGTGGTATTATTCAAGCACTTCCTTTATTGGGAGAGTCGTTTATTGTGATAAATGGCGATGTATTTACCGATTACGATGTAAGCTCGCTTATGCAATTACATTTACAACCAGGTGAGGCACATTTGGTGCTTATTGAAAATCCCCCACATAATCTTGATGGGGATTTTACATTGAGCCACTTATCGCCAGATAGTCAAAAATATACGTTTTCGGGTATTAGCCGTTATCAGGCTGACTTTTTTAATGGTTTAGAGCCGGGCATTCGTCCGCTTGGGCCGTTATTGCGAGAAAAACTAAGTAAGCATTTAGTGTCTACCGAGCTTTATATTGGTAATTGGGATGACATAGGCACACCAGCGCGTTTAACGGCATTAAATGAGCGCTTGGCTTAAGCCGACACATAATTAATAGGAGTAGTCGTTTACATGTGGGGAAAAATACTCGGATTTTGTTTTGGTTTTATGTTTGGCAAAATTTTTGGTGCTATTTTAGGGTTATACCTTGGTCATTTATTTGATAAAAGCTTAAAAAATAATTTTGATAAGGCGGGTGGTTTTTCAAGTTTATTTAATGGTGATGACGTTCACGAGCGCCAAGCGCTATTCTTTTCAAGCTGTTTTGCAGTGATGGGGCATATTGCAAAGTCTAATGGCCGAGTAAGCGAGGTACACATTAAAGCCGCTAGCTTATTTATGGACGAAATGGGTTTGAAAGGCGAAGAACGCCGTGAAGCACAGCATGCATTTCAAGCGGGTAAACAAAGCGACTTTTCATTAAAAGAAACCGTCTATGATTTTAAAGAACGCTTTGCTAAGCGTCATGACTTACTGCAATTATTTTTAGAAATACAAATTCAAATGGCGTTTTCTGATGGCGTTTTAGCTGAGCAAGAAAAGCAGTTATTAAGTGAAGTAAGCAAGCAGTTAGGTATTTCTAAAACTCATTTTGCGTTTGTACTTAAACGCTATCAAGCTGAATTTAACTTTAGAAAACAGCAACAGCGTTACCAACAGCAGCAAGGGCAAAGTAGTAGTTATAAAGAAGGCTCAGGGCACCATGTACCCCCCAACAATAATATGAATCGTGCGCAAGCGCTTGGGCTTTTAGGACTTAACGATGGGGCAACCGAGCGGGAAGTAAAAGTAGCTTACCGAAAGTTAATGGCGCAACATCACCCTGATAAATTAGTATCGCAAGGTTTACCAAAACATATGATGGAATTGGCGGTTAAAAAAAGCCAAGACATTCAAGCAGCCTATGAGTATTTAAAAAAGGCGGCGTAAAAAGCCGTCTATTTCTTTTGTTAGCCGAGCATGTTGTTGAGGTTGATCACGAAGCCCAAATAACTGGCGCTGGCGGTAGTCAAACTTGGCGTTTCGGTTAACCCAGCGCTGGCGATTTTTTAAGTTAATTAAAATATCACGGTTGTCGCTGGCGTAATAAATATCTAAAAATGCAGGCGTAACAAGAGACGTTGTTTGGCTTAAGCTTTTATTGCGCTTTGCATTGGGCAGATAGCTACTTACACTAATAAACGCATCAATACGCTCCTGTGGAAAGTCTGCATAGTACTCAGTTAAAACCCCTGCGCTGGTGCCTTGCGCAATTACAACGATATTAGTGGGTTCTTGCATCGCGGTTAGGTAAAGCGCTTTGTAGCGAGCAAGTAAATTTAGTTTGTAGTTATCGAGTATTTCGTCGCTGATGGCTTCAATGGCATCCACATGATGAGGCGCTTCATTTTTACTTGAAGCATTAGGCTGCTCTGACTCACTGTTGGCTTGACTCTCTGTTTCAGTGGCGGCACTTGGTGCTGTTTCTGCAGCAGGCTCAGCTATTTTACTCGCTTGCCAATCAATATCAGGGGTGGTCATCGCATAGGTGGTGTAGCCTAAATTGTTAAGCTCTTTGCGCAAGTAACTCATTCCAGCATTGTTGGTAGGGGTTGATTGCCAATCGGGAATAAGTAATACAATCCCTCTAAAATCAGCGCTCATGTATTCACTACGTAAACTTAAAAATTCAGTTTCACCTGCTAGCATTGTTTTTACTTCGTCGGTAGGTAAAAGGCGTTTAATATCGCTATTTTCAATACTTGATAAAGAAGGCGGAGCAATATGTTCTGCAGCCTTTGTACAGAGTGCTAAAAAGGCTACACAGCTAAATGCCATGTAACACAGAACCTTTTTAAATAATTGCACAAACACCATAACACGCTCAACCAGTCGTCATTAATTAGGTATCGGCATGCTTGTTTAAAAGTTTAATTTTTCCTAAGTAATTGAGCCCATTAAAACTCGGGTTCTGCTTCAAAGGTCATTACTTGTTCGGTTACTGGGTGTTTTAGTTGCAACATTTGTGCGTGGAGTTGTAAACGCGGTGCGGCTGCAAGCGCCTCTTTATGAGCATAGAGTCGGTCACCTAAAATGGGGTGGCCAAGGCTTAGCATATGTACGCGCAATTGATGTGAACGCCCCGTAATTGGAGTGAGCTCTACGCGTGTGGCGTTTTCTTCTCGTTCAAGTACTTTGAAATGAGTGAGTGATGGCTTGCCATTTTCATGATCTACCATTTGCTTTGGGCGATTAGGCCAGTCGCAAATAAGTGGCAAATCAACAGAGCCATTGTCTTGTTCAAGCTTACCAAAAACGCGAGCTATATAGCACTTAGCGGTTTCGCGTTCTTGAAATTGCATACTTAAATGTCGGTGTGCAGCTTTATTCATAGCAAGGCAGAGTATGCCAGACGTTGCCATATCAAGACGATGAACAATTCTTGCGGTTGGAAATACGCGATTAACGCGGTTAATTAAGCTGTCGGCATGCTTAGGATCTTTACCCGGCACGGTCAATAATTCACTGGGTTTATTAACAATAAGCAAGTCGTCGTCTTGAAAAAGTATGGTTAAATACGGATTCATTGGGGGGTTGTAATTAACTAACACGGCCGGCCTTAATGATTTTGAAGGACATTATTTTAAGGTAGCAAGGGCAAAGGCTCAAGGAAAACATTGATAGCCTGTACGAAGGCTTCTAATTTATATGCTTTTTTGAATATAAAAAAGCGCGGTATAAATACCACGCTTTACTTAGCTGCTGTTGTTTGCAATTTTTACTAACAACTAAAAGCTCAAAACCCTAGTGAGAAACCACGATTAAGCGAATTGCGTCTAGTTGTAACTGCGCTTTTTCAATGTGTGCAGTTAGCTCGGTGCGTTGCTTATCGTAAAAGGTAATTTCTTCTTGGCGAATATTAGGGTTAATTTGCTTGAGCGCGCTTAATCGCTCTTGCTCTTCGCTAAGAGACGTTTGCATTTTAGCTAGCGACTGTGCACGAATAACCTCGAGTTTTTCTTGTGCCATGTCTTTTGCTGTTGTGATCATAGGGTGAATTGCGCTTTGTAGTGCACCCGCAAGTTTACTTGCTGTTTGACGACCAACGGCTGAAAGCTGTTGGTTAAACCCGTCAAATGCGACGTTTTCGCCTAAGTTATTACTGGCTTTATCAAGCAATATACGAATAGGCGTTGGGGGTAAAAAGCGGCCCACTTGTAATGCTTTAGGCGCCATTGCTTCGGCTACAAAAATAAGCTCAACAAAAAAGGTAGCCCGCGAGGGTAGTTTTTGTTTTTGAGTAAGGCAACCGATGCGCTACCAAAGTCATCATCACAAATCATATCCATCGTGCCTTGCACCATTGGGTGATCCCAACTGATAAAATGAACATCTTCTTGCGAAAGTGCAGTATCACGGTCAAAGGTCACTGTCATGCCGTCATCTTTAAGCGATGGAAATGACGCGCTTAACATATGCTCTGTAGGCTTTAATATAATTGTATTTTCGCCTTTGTCTTCTTGGCTTACACCAAAAGTGTCGAACACGTTAATCATGTAGCTGGGCAACTCAAACTGGTTGTCGAGCTTTTCAATATCAGCAACTAATGAGTCGGCGGCGCCTTGTCCCGATGAGTGCAGTTCTAATAAACGATCTCGTCCACTTTCCATTTTTTTACGTAGCACAGTATTTTGCTGAGCTACTTGCTCAAGGAGTGGGTCAAGTTCGTCTTCATCACAGTTATGGGCTGAAATAAACTCGAGTAAGTCATCACGAAATTCTTTATACAATAGCTGGCCAGTTGTTGATGTGGTTTCAAACGCATCAAGGCCTTCGTTGTACCAACGTAGTAACACTTCTTGTGCCGTGTTTTCAAAGTATGGCACGTGAATGTTTACATCTTGTGTTTGCCCTATACGGTCTAATCGACCAATTCGTTGTTCTAGTAAATCTGGGTTTAATGGTAAATCAAATAACACTAGGTGATGTGAGAACTGAAAGTTACGACCTTCTGAGCCAATTTCTGAACACAATAATATTTGTGCGTTGTCGTATTCGTCTGCAAAAAAGGCGGCAGCGCGGTCACGCTCTATAATCGACATACCTTCGTGGAATACCGAGGCTTTAATCGCTTCACGTTCACGCAGTATTTGTTCAAGGCTAATAGCCGTTTCGGCTTTGGCACAAATAAGAAGTACTTTTTCGTGTTTAAGTGTTTTAAGTGTTTCGATTAACCAATCTACGCGAGGGTCAAAGGCGCCCCAGCTTGCGCTTTCACCTTCAAACTCTTGGAATATTTTTTCAGGAAAAAGAGCACGATGCGCGCTCAGCTCAGCGTTTTGAATACCACTCATGTTACCTAATACCGACATGGCCGTTTTGTATTGCTTTGGTAATGCCATTGGATAGGCATGCAATTTACGACTTGGGTAGCCATCAATGCCACTGCGGCTATTTCTGAACAATATACGCCCTGTACCGTGTCTGTCGAGTAGCATGTTAAGTATTTCTTTACGCGCTGGTAAATCACCTTGCTGCGCTTTTTCAAGAATGACGGTAATGTCGGTTTCTTTTAATAGCTCAATTAGCGTTGTTTTTGCATTGTCGTCAAGAGCTTGCTCTTGTAATAACTGGTTTGCCGCTTGCGCTACATCTTTGTAATTGGCTTCTTCTTCTTTGAATACGTCGTAGTCGTAAAAACGGTCTGGGTCGAGCAATTGTAAGCGAGCAAAGTGACTGCTATGGCCTAGTTGATCAGGCGTTGCTGTAAGTAAGATAAGGCCCGGAATATCTTGGCTTAGCTCAGCCATGCGTTGATATTCAGTACTTGGTTTACCGTTATTAATGCTTAAGTGGTGCGCTTCATCAACAACTAATAGATCCCAATCAGCCAATGTTGCTTGTTCAAACCAGCGCTTTTTCTTGGTTAAAAACTCAAGGCTAGTAAGGACTAGCTGCTCTGTATCAAATACATTTGGCGAGTCGGCAAAGGCTTCGTCGCAACGCTCTTCATCAAAAATAGAAAAACGTAAGTTAAAGCGGCGTAGCATTTCGACTAACCACTGGTGCTGAAGGTTTTCAGGTACAACAATAAGTACACGGCTGGCGCGACCACTAATAATTTGCTGATGCAGTATCATGCCTGCTTCAATGGTTTTACCTAAGCCTACTTCGTCAGATAATAATACGCGTGGTGCAAAACGTTTACCCACTTCTTGGGCAATGTAAAGCTGATGCGGAATAAGGTTAGCGCGTTGACCAATCAATCCTTTTATAGGTGATTGTTCGCGTTCAAATTTATGTTGCCATGTTTGGTAACGAAGCGTGTAACGATCAAAACGGTCTACTTGGCCGGCAAATAAACGGTCTTGTGGCTTATTAAATTTTATAAAATGATCTAAAAAGGTTTCTTTTAACTTTGCTTCTTCGCCGTTATCAACACGGGTGCCCACATAGCAAAGTAACTCACCTTGTACTTCAATAGATTCGACTTCTAATTCCCATTCTTCAACGCTTTTGATCACATCGCCTGGATTAAATGCCACACGGGTAACGGGTGCTTCTGCTGTAGAGTAAACACGGTTTTCACCACTGGCTGGAAATAATATGCTGACCTGGCGGCCTTCAATGGCAACAACGGTGCCTAATCCTAAATCTGACTCTGTATCACTGATCCAACGCTGACCTAAGGAAAAATTCATGTATGTCTCGTCTATGATGAAAAGGGCGGCTATGTTACCTGTAAGCTAACACCACTGCAAGGCGCTATTTAGCTCACTTTTAATTAATTTTATAAGTGTTAATTATAAAGAATAAAACCGCCATTTTTTAACCTATTAAAAAGGTAAATAAAAACTAAATTACAGGTTGTAATAAAACGGACTTTTATTGACAAATAAGACTAAACTTTACTAAT
>NZ_BADX01000148.1:0-69741 GCF_000241365.1 Pseudoalteromonas sp. BSi20480
TTTTTATGTAGGAGACTAAGTGCAATATCAATTAATTCAAACACAAGTTCAGCTTAATACCTTTGTTGAGCAGATCCAAAATAAGCCTATATTAGCTATTGATACCGAGTTTATGCGTCGTCGCACTTTGTATCCAGAAGTTGCACTGATTCAGGTTTTTGACGGTGAGCATTTAGCACTTATCGATCCTTTAGCTGAGCTCTCGTTATTTGATTTTTGGCAGGTTTTAAAAGACCCCGCAGTTTTAAAAGTGCTTCATTCACCATCTGAAGACATTGAAGTATTTCAAAAATATGCTGGGTTTGTTCCTGCACCATTGTTTGATACTCAATTTGCTTTGCAATTGCTTGGTGAAGGAAACTGTATGGGGTTTGCCCTTATGGTTAAAACACTCCTAGGTATTGAAATAGATAAAAGCGAATCACGTACCAATTGGCTACAACGACCGCTAACTACTAAGCAACTTGATTATGCTGCCGCTGATACATTTCATTTATTACCGTGCTTTGAATTAATTATCGATCGCATCAACAAAGCTGACTTGTTTGAGATTGTTTTGGATGAGAGCGAATTAATTGCTAATAAGCGAGCTTTTCAAACACCGGATGAATTGCTTTATAAAGATATTAAAAATGCTTGGCAGTTAAAACCACATGAATTAGCTGTATTAAAAGAGCTAGCTATATGGCGCCGTAATAAAGCAATACGTAAAAACCTTGCTCTCAATTTTGTGTTGAAAGAACATAACATGACCGAAATCGCTAAGCGAGGGCCATCTAGTTTAAATTCATTGCGTCAAATACCGGGTGTAGAATCGATTGAAGTTAATCGCTCAGGGGTTGAGATATTAAAGTGTATAGAAAAAGCTAAAGCAATTGCTGTTGACGAGCACCCGCAAGTGTTGAAGCGTTTAATAGATTTTCCTAATTATAAACAAACGGCAAAAGATATTAAGCAAAAAATAACGAAAGTTGCTAAAGCTAATAATATCCCTGAGGATGTTTTAGCATCTAAAAAACAAGTAAATCAATTAATTAGCTGGAATTGGAAGTTAACGGCAGAGCAAAAAATGACACATATAAAGCCAGATTTATTGAGCTCTTGGCGTTATAGTTTTATTAAAGAAGCACTAAAAGAGTGGGATACCTAAAAGGTTAATATTTTAGTAGTTGTTAGTTATAAAGAGGGCGCTTAACGCGCCCATTCTTCAATTATTTCTTTTCTTCGTCAGGTAAAGTTACGTTTAGCTCTAATACGGCTAAGTCGTCTTCATTCTGATCAAATTGTACCTGTACTGCATCACTATTAACGTTCACATATTTTCGAATTACATCCAAAATATCTTGTTTTAATTGTGGTAGGTATTCAGGTGTTCCACGCTGAGAACGTTCGTGTGCGACAATGATTTGCAATCGCTCTTTTGCAAGAGACGCACTGTTTTTCTTTTCTGAGCGGAAATAGTCAAGTAACGACACATTAGCCTCCAAAAATCCGTTTAAAAATGCCTTTTTTCTCTACATCTAAGAAGCGAAAATCGACGGTTTCACCAAGTAAGCGGTTTATGGCATCAGCATATGCTTGACCAGCATCTGATTCGCCATCCAATATTACCGGTTGACCTGAATTTGATGCACTCAATACTGCTTGTGACTCAGGAATAACACCTAACAAATCGATAGCTAATATGTCTTGTACATCTTCTACCGAAAGCATTTCACCTTTAGCAACACGCTCAGGGTTGTAGCGTGTTAATAATAGGTGCTCTTTGATATTTTCAAGGCCTTCTTCAGCGCGTTTAGATTTGCTATGCAAAATACCTAAAATACGGTCAGAGTCTCGTACAGATGACACTTCTGGATTGGTGGTTACAATCGCTTCATCAGCAAAATACATTGCCATCATCGCACCCGCTTCAATTCCTGCTGGTGAATCACATACAATATAATCAAAGTCTTCTTTTAGCTCGTTTAAAACGCGTTCTACACCATCACGAGTTAGTGCATCTTTATCACGCGTTTGCGATGCTGGCAGTAAAAATAACTTCTCAACACGTTTGTCTTTGATAAGTGCTTGGTTTAGGTTTGCTTCACCGTTTATGACGTTTACAAAGTCATAAACAACGCGGCGCTCGCACCCCATAATTAAATCAAGGTTACGTAAACCGATGTCAAAATCGATAATAACCGTTTTGTAGCCTTTTAATGCTAAGCCTGTGCCTATTGCGGCACTTGATGTTGTTTTACCAACACCACCTTTACCCGAGGTAACGACAATTACTTTTGCCATGAGATTTATCCTTTAACCAAAGCTGAAATTTCTAATGATTCATTTTTTTGTTGTATTTGTACTGCACTGCCCCAAAACTCACCTTGTAGAGAGTCACTGATCCAGTAGTTGCCATTTATGGAAACAAGTTCTGCTTCTAGCTTTTGGCAAAATATATGTGCGTTTTCTAATCCTTTTGCGCCCGCTATTGCGCGACCACGAAGGGTTCCGTAAATATGTACGTTGCCATCTGCTATTACTTCTGCACCATGACTAACAGCGCCTAATACAATAAGGTCGCGGTCTTTTGCATACACCTGTTGTCCCGAGCGTACAGTACCGTTAATTATTTGTGCTGGAAGTATAATATTTTTTTCGACAATTGACGTGTTTGGTTGCTTTTCAACGGGCTCTGCTTTTACGTCTTGCGAATAATTTAATACTGAAAAGCCAGCTTTT
Organism: Pseudoalteromonas sp. BSi20480; assembly: GCF_000241365.1. NCBI lineage: Bacteria > Pseudomonadati > Pseudomonadota > Gammaproteobacteria > Alteromonadales > Pseudoalteromonadaceae > Pseudoalteromonas > Pseudoalteromonas sp. BSi20480. The sequence goes on from NZ_BADX01000148.1 coordinate 2,725, forward strand.
TTGGCATTTGCATGCTGCCCATCAGAGCCATTGCATACACCCACTGCGTTGAAGCTCATTCGTTCGATAAGTGACTTTAAATGAACAAAGTCTAAAGAACTGGTTTTTACTTCTTCTAAATTGACAACAATAGGGGCTCCTTCAAAAAAACGAGGGGCTTGGGCTATTTTTACGTACAATTGTTCTGCTAAAAGGTTTATATCAGCACTGTAAAGATGTAAAACTGATAACGTAAAAAGATTCCCTTTTAACTCAAAAATTTGGTCCGACATACACGCTCAATTGAATTGTATGATAAGAAATTATAATTAGATAAACACAGGCTGAATAAGGCCTTAATCAAAATTTCTAATCTAAATTTTCTAACTTATTATTACTCTCATGGTATAGTGTGCAGCATTGTTGTGCAAGAATTTATAGGGTCATAATGTTAACTGCGGTATATAAAAGTAAGAAAAAGACGGATACCTTCTTATTTGTTGAAAAAAGAGATGATTTTAGCAAAGTTCCAGAACCTCTAATGGCTATGTTTGGCAAACCTCAATATGTGATGCTCATCAACTTAGCTAAACGTGAGCACCTAGGTGGTGCGGATTTGGAAACCGTTAAGGGTGCATTAACCGATCAAGGATACTATTTACAACTTCCACCACCGGAAGATAATTTGCTTACTGAACTAAGAAAACAAAATGGAGCCGATCGTGATTAAAAAACTGGCAGTTGTATTATGTGGTTTATGCTTGAGTTCGTCAGTTGTTGCCAAAACACAAGCCGAATTTAAAGATTACTTAGTAAACCTAAAAGAAGAAGCAATCGCAAAAGGCTACGAAACGTCGTTAATTGATAGTGCATTTGCGACTGCGACTTATAAAGAGAAAGTGGTATCAGCTGATAAAAACCAGCCTGAAGTGAAAGAAACACTCGAGACCTATTTACCAAAACGTGTACCACAATGGAAAATTGACCGTGCTCGTAAACTTTATGCTGAGAACAAAGATATTCTTGAGCAAGTAGCTAAAGAGTTTGGCGTACAAGCACGCTTTATAGTCGCTTTATGGGGTCTTGAAAGTAACTTTGGTACTATTCAAGGCGGTCACAATGTTATTTCATCATTAGTGACACTTGCCTTTGATGGCCGCCGTGAAGCACTTTACAAACGACAGTTGTGGGCGGCTTTAGACATTTTAAAATCGGGTCATATTACCTTAGATAAGTTTAAAGGTTCGTGGGCTGGGGCTATGGGGCAAACTCAATTTATGCCAACGTCTTTTAATGCTTACGCAATTGATTATAACAATGATGGTCGCAAAGATATTTGGACTACAAAAGAAGATGCGTTTGCTTCAATTGCTAATTATTTAAAGCAAGAAGGGTGGAACGACTCATTAACTTGGGGTCGTCAAGTTATGCTTCCTGATAACTTTGACAATAAATATATTTTAGTTCGTGGTACTAAAACACGTAAACAATGGCTTGAGTATTGGAATGATTCTGAGCGTTCACTCGATGAGTGGCAGGCTTTAGGGGTGAGAAGAGCAGACGGTACTGCGTTGCCTAACGTTGATGTACGAGCAGCACTGGTTATGCCCGATGATATCAACGGCCGTATGTTTTTGGCCTATGATAACTACAAAGTGTTAATGCATTGGAACCGTTCTTACTACTTTGCAACAAGTGTGGGTTATTTGTCTGATAGAATCGGATACCCAAAAATATAGTTGAACAAAAAATAAAGCCGCAAAATGCGGCTTTATTCTTTTTTAAAAATTTTCTCTTTTAAATCGATGACCTTGCCAATTCCTGATCCCAGTTTCATAAGCTTGTTGAGCTGCTCGGGAGTTAAACGCTGTAACTCAGACGACCATTTAGTGACCGTTTCAAGTAGGTTGTGAATTTCTTCCATTTGCTTTTGGGCATACACTTCTTCTTCGTTATTCGCTTCGTCGAGTAAGTTATCTCGCAAAAGGCTGAGCGTTGGATCGATTTCACGTTTTTTTCGCTCTTCAAATACTCGATTAGCCATATCCCAAATATCGCCTGCAGGCGCATAATACTCTTTACGATCACCCGGAATGTGCTGAACTTTAATTAATTGCCAAGATTGCAGCTCTTTTATGCCCATACTCACATTGCCACGCGAGATACTTAGTGAGTCGGCAATTTCATTCGCTGTCATCGGGTTTTTAGTAATTATTAGTAAACCACACATTTGGCCTATTGTACGGTTAAAGCCCCAACGGCTGCCCATTTCGCCACAATGCATCACAAAGGTAAAATTCTTTTCAGATAAAGTCATATCATTAACTTTCAGTAATTTCAGAAATTAAATGCTAGCATGTTGATTTGCGATAGCAAGGCATTAAGTGCACTAAAATAATCTTAGTTTGGCTTAAATACTATTTAAGCCATTTTATGCATAGTTTTTAAATATTAAGGGCGCGTGTAAATACACGCACCCATAAGTTTTAACCGCTAAAGTGTGTAACTAAAACTTAATTTAGCATTACGCTCTTCACCAGGCATACCGCCTAAAAACATCGCTTTAGAATAATACTGTTTGTTAAATAGGTTGTTTAAATTAAGCTGTATGTTCCACTGTTTAGTTGTATACGAAATTGCAGCATCGTACACAGTGTAGCCAGGTACATAGCCATCAGGAATACTAAATGAACTTGAGTTAGTACTTCTGTTATCAACGTAAGTAATACCCCCGCTAATATTAACTGACTCGGGTAAATTAAATATGTTTGCATAGTAAGTAACCCATGTGCTTGCAGTTACATAAGGCACCCCTTTTTGACGAGTGTCGTAAGCGCTACTATTGGGGTTAGATTTATCACGCGCGTCTTGATATACGCCGTTAACATTTATTTTCCACTGCTCATTTAAATACGCATTTAAATCAAGCTCAACGCCTTTGGTTTGCTCTTCGCCATCAAAGTAGCTTTCTACTATATCAGGGCCAGACACACCAGCTTCATACAGTGGGTTACTGTATTCAAGATTTGTACGAGCGCTTTCAAACACAACTAAAGTAGCTAGTAGCTGGTCGTCAAATGCTTTATACCTAAAGCCTAAGTCATTACTTATTGATTCTGAGTCTTCTCTATCTGCTTCGTTACCAGCAACAGAGCCTAATACACTGTATGCGGTTCGGCCTTTAGAGTGATTAACAAACACAGAAAAATCTTCAGTAGGCTGATAAGTAGCACCTAAATTATAGGTTAAACCTGAATCAGATGTGTTTGCTTCAGGGGTTGGCTCTGCACGGCTTGAACTGTAACGTTCATCTACACCATTATGTTCGTAGCTCTGCTTAATACGGTTATAGGCGACTCCTATGCGTGTAGTCAGTGTGTCATTAATATAACCTACATGCTGAACGCCCATTCCCCATGCTTGAACCTTTTTATTATAATCACTCGTTTTTAGAGGATCGTAATCGTCAAAGCCACCGATTGGCCAATTTGGTTGCCTCATGTCATAGATATAGGGTAAAGCACCTTGATAAAGCACATTACCATCAGTGTCGTAAATTACTTTATCTCTGTCATAAATAGAGTATTGTTTGAAACCAATATCTCGGTCTTCATAATTTGCATTAACTAAGAGTTCGTTATCAATATCGCCTATCTCAAAGTCGTATCTTAAATCTAAAAAGTACTGCCATGATTTTTCATCTGCTTCTACTTGGCGATACTCTTGGCGCCTAGCTGCAAATGGATAAAGTACATCATTTTCAGCTAAAGGAGCACGAGGCTCTTGATTAATAACGCCACTGCGAGTTGAGTACACGTAATTAAAAGCCCCTGTTTGACGAGCAAAGCTTGATGTGTAATTACGGTACTGTAGTTGCTGGTTTAAAAATAAGTCATCAGTAATAAAGTAATTATGCGTAAGCTTAAATCGTAATTCTTCACCTTCATTATCATCGGCCATTGGTGAAATAATCCCATTGGTACCAAAGTCATAGGGTGTTAAACCATCTGTTGGAGAAAGAGAGTTCGCTAATTGTAATTGCTGTTCACTTGTCAGTTGTAAGCCACTGCCTGTCGGATCGTTTACTAAGTTTGCAGCGGTTACTTCACCAGCAGTTAAGCCATTCGCTGTCTCTGCGTTGTATATGCGAATAGGGTGGCCAATTGAGTCAACAGCAATTGAATCCTTAATATAGGCAGCAGAGAGCATAACGTCTTGTTTATCGTTTAACACATACTTAAGTGATGTATAAATTTCATCACGCTCTTCTTTTAAATCACGAAAGCCATCGCTTGATGCTGTTTTAGCCATTACGCGATATGCTAAGTTGTCGCTAAGTGCATTTGTGCTGTCAAACGCAAGAGAGTAGCTGTCCCATTGACCAAGCTCTAAAGCGACTTTATGTTTTTCTTCAAATTCAGGTTTTTTTTCAATTAAATTAATTACACCACCAGCGCTACCAATACCATATAAACCTGTTGCTGGGCCTTTTAACACTTCAACCGACTCAACATTGGTTAATGAGCGAGTTGGATTAAAGGTGTTTCCAAGTCCAGCTCCCCCATACATACCATCATAAGTGTAATTGGCGTCAAGACCACGAATAACCAGGTTATCGCCAATGCCATAATTATTACCCGCTTGGGTTAAACCACTCACATTACGAACAAGATCTTGTAGGTTGTCTACGCCCTGTGATTCAATTAATTCACGATCAACAATAACAACAGGAGCAGGGGTTTCCATTAAGGACATATCTGACTTTGTGGCAAGGCCCGAACTCATAACAACTTGATTTTGTTTTTGATAAACACTTATGTGTTCAATATCTTGTTCTGCAGTGGTTGATGCTAAAGCGGCTTGTGCATTTAAACAAGCAAGGGTGAGGAGTGAGAAATTAAACTGTTTCATTATGATAATCATTCGTATTTATTAATTGAAGTAATAGTAATGATTATTATTTGCAAAATATACTAAAAGTTCAATAAATATTAGATTAAAACAACTATTTGCTTGTTTTTTATTACAAACAAGCGGGCTTAGTTAATAAAAACCAAACAAATATAAAAGAGGGGACGAATTTGGCAATTAAGAAAACAAATTGCAATATGATTTTCTTTAACAACTCTCCCAAATTAAGAGTAATAAACTAAAAGTGACAATAGAGATCAGGTAAAACAATGCTATTAAAGCTTTACCTTTAACACATTGTTTTACTGAGCTTTTAATTTTAGTGTTTTTAGGATTGAGAATTAAAATTTAATGAATTTTAACGTTAAAAGTAAAGGCTAACACTATAAAGCCAGCCTTAACTTAGATTTAAATTTTATTTTTCAGTTTTATAAACAATACCTGCTTTCATCACAAACGGTATTTGCTCTAATGTTGAAATGTTTTTTAATGGGTTTCCTTCAACAGCGATAATATCGGCGGCATATCCCGTTTTTATTTGCCCTAGTTTATTATGCATTTTTAAAAGTTTAGCGCTGTTAATGGTAGCTGATTGAATAGCTTGCAGTTCAGTCATGCCAAATTCAACCATACGTGAAAACTGCTTTGCATTATCACCATGTGGGTAGATGGCAGCGTCGGTTCCAAATACCATGTTCACACCAGCTTTTACAGCTCGGCTAAAGCTATCTCTTTGTTTTTTAGAAACTTGGCGTTCTTTGTTTAGGTTTTCTTCGTCTACACCATTTTGTTCGCCAAAGCTTAATGTGTATTCTGTGTTGTATATATCCATAGAAAGCCAAGTGCCATGTTTTGTAGCCAGAGCTATGGCTTCATCGTCTAAAAAGCTTGCGTGTTCTACGCTGTCAACACCTGCAATGATGGCTGTTTTTATGCCGCTTGTGCCGTGTGCATGTGCTGCAACGGGCAGGTCGCGCATGTGCGCTTCTTCAACAATGGCTTTCATTTCTTCAAGCGAATATTGTTGTACACCTACTTTGGTACCCTTTGAAAAAACACCACCTGTAGCACAAAACTTTATAGCGTTTGCACCGTACTTTATATTTTCACGTACTTTTGTTCTAACCGCCCATGGCCCGTCTGCTACACCTGTTGAGGTATATTTTAGCTCAGGCGGTAAACGGTTATTGTCACAGTGCCCGCCAGTTATACCCAGTGAAGGACCTGCAGCCCAAATTCGTGGGCCTACAATGTCACCCGCATTAATACCGTCTCGCACCGCAATAACGCTATAACCATCTGCGCCCACATTTCTTACGGTAGTAAAACCTGCTTCAAGGGTCTTTTTAGCAAAATAAGCCGATTTAACTGCCATGCGTGGGATTGATTGACCCAAGCGCTCACTTCGAGAAACAGTAGGATCACTCGTTAAGTGTACATGCATGTCCATCAATCCAGGGACTAGTGTTAACTGTGGCAGGTTAATAAGTTCATCATTTTTACCTAGTTTCGGCTTTTTATTACGTTCTATTGAGGTGATCACACCATCATCAATAGTAATTAATGGCGATTGAATGAGTGTGCCATTCTCTACATCTAACATGGCTTTTGCAGAAATGTAGGTGACTGCCTGGGCAGGTAGACTGCTCAAACATAATATGGCTATTGAGGCTGATAATAGGTGCTTTTTCACTTTTTAATTCTTTTATATGAAAGTTACGTTGTTTTGACTTTACCAAGCTCAAGTAAAAGTGCAATAAAATAACGACTAAGTTACTACTTTATTTAGCTTAATTTAAAGCTCATAATCGAGCTGAGTTTTTTATAAGGATTAATATGAAATTATTAAAATTAGCACTGGTCGCTTCTTCAGTGATCGGTGCGCTAATGGGCTGTAGTAGCACAACGTCTCAACAAAATAATAGTAAACCGGTTTCATCATCTGTAAATGCTGTGGTTTCAGAATTATCGGCCGAGCAGCAATTAAACGTGCTTGTTGATCAATACTACAACGAGTCGCTTGCATTTTCGCCAATCAGGGCAACATATAGCGGTAAAAATGAATTTAATGATCAGTTCACGCCTGAAATTTCAGCGACAAATCGTAACAAAAAGGCGGCTTTTTATAAAAAGTATCAACAACGCCTTGCTTACATTGATTCAAAGCAGTTAACAGGGCAAGCGCTATTAAGTTATGAGATTTTAAAACGTGACCTTGCACTTAACCTCGAGGGGATGCAATTTCCAAGCTACTTTCTGCCTATTAATCAAATGTCGGGAGCACATAATGTGTTTGCTGGATTTGGCTCTGGGCAAAGTGCACAACCTTTTAAAACAGTACAGGATTACAATAATTTTTTAAAACGTAGCGATGGCTATATCAAATGGCTTAAAAGTGTTGAGCTATCTATGGCTGAAGGTATAAAACAAAATATTGTTTTACCTTTGCCACTTGCAAAAAAGTTAGCCCCACAATTTAGTGCGCATGTTGTAAATAAGGCTGAAGATTCACTGTTTTGGGGACCTATAAAAAACTTACCTAATTCGTTTACAGTTGAGCAAAAACAAGAAATAACAGCGCAATACCGCGATTTAATCATGAAGCAATTAGTGCCGGCTTATCAAAGCATGCACACATTTTTAATTAACGATTATATACCTAGTAGTCGTGTGTCAGTAGGCTACAGTGATTTTACTAATGGTAAAGCTTGGTACGAATACCAAATAAAGAAAAACACAACGCTTAACTTATCTGCTGACGAAATTCACAATATTGGTTTAAGCGAAGTATCGCGTATTTTAAGCGAAATGAAAAAGGTAAAACACACCGTTGGCTTTGACGGCGATTTGCCTACATTTTTTACTCACTTGCGTGATTCAGATGAGTTCTACTTTAATACCGCTGATGAGCTTATTGAAGCGTACGAAAATGTTAAGAAAAAAATTGATGCAAAAGTACCGCAGTTATTTGATGTGGCCCCTAAAGCGCCTTACATTGTTAAACCAGTAGAGGCTTATCGTGCTCAGTCTGCGGCGGGTGCTTCTTATGCAGCCCCAGCACCAGATGGTTCACGTCCGGGTATTTTTTATATCAATACTTTTAATTTAAAAGCACAACCTAAGTTTTTACTCGAAACACTCTCGATTCATGAAGCGGCACCTGGTCATCATTTTCAAATTGCTCTTCAACAAGAAATAGACGGTTTACCTGATTTTCGTAAATTTGGTGGGTATACGGTTTTTGCTGAAGGGTGGGCACTGTATGCAGAAAGTTTAGGGAAAGAGCTTGGGTTATTTACCGATCCTTATATGTGGTATGGGCGTTTGGCTGACGAGCAATTACGGGCAATGCGTTTAGTGCTCGATACTGGTTTTCATGCAAAAGGGTGGACGCGCGAGCAAGGTATACAATACATGCTTGCTAATTCATCAATGGCTGAAAGCGATGTAGTGGCAGAGGTTGAACGTTATATTGCGTGGCCAGGGCAAGCACTTTCGTACAAATTAGGGGAGTTTAAAATTAAAGAACTTCGCGATTATTGTAAAAAAGAGCTAGGTTCTCAATTTGATATTAAAGTGTTTCATACGCAAATATTAATAGATGGCGCATTACCTATGCCTATTTTGGAGAAAAAAATAAAGCGTTGGGTGAAAACCCAGCGTTAATTAATAGCGTAAAGTGCTTATCAATTTAAGGTATTCGCTTTGCGCCATTTAGTGCAATACGTTAGAATGCGCGCTCTTAAAAGGGCGCGAGAACACTATGTTTGATCAACAGTTAGCAAATACACAGTTTTGGCTTACAAAAAGCTTGAGCGAAATGAGCCAAAATGAATGGGAAGCTATTTGCGATGGCTGTGGTAAATGTTGTTTAAATACGTTTATAGATAGTAAAGACGAAGACGATTTTTCCCCCACAGATCAGCTACGTGAAGGTGAACAGCTCATTTTCACAAATATTGTTTGTCAGTATTTAGATAATAATACCTGTGGGTGTAGCGAATACGAAAACCGCCAAACACTTGTCCCTTCTTGCGTAAAACTAACCAAAGAAAACCTTAAAGATATTTTCTTTATGCCGCAGAGCTGCAGTTACCGCCGCCTGCATGAAGGGCGTGGTTTAGCTTCGTGGCACCCGTTATTAAATAACGGCGATAAAACACTTATGCATGATCTCGGTATTTCAGTAAAAGATAAAACAGTCAAAGACAGTAATGTAAGATTAGATGATTTTGATTTATACATTGCTGAGTGGCCAACAAAGGATTGCGATTAATGAGCAAGTTAAAAGCGAGTATTGGTTTAATAAACCCGAAGAGCCCTACTAACGTTGGCGGTGTGTTACGAGCTGCTGGGTGTTACGACGCAAAGCAGGTTTATTTTACGGGTAATCGATATCTTAATGCGCAAAAATTTCATACCGATACTAAAAATGTGGTTGAACGTATTCCATTAACCTCTACTGATAGCCTAGAAAAAGTAAAACCTGATGGAGCAACCGTTGTTGTCGTTGAGTTAATTGAAGGGGCTACACCGCTCCCTGAATTTAAGCACCCAGAAAATGCATTTTATGTTTTGGGCCCAGAAGATGGTTCTGTTCCTAAAGACGTACTAAAGTGGTGCGATGAAGTAGTTTACATTCCTACTATAGGGTGCATGAACTTAGCTGCAACCTGTAATGTAGTACTTTACGATAGGCTTTCTAAATTAGGTGGTGTTAAAAGCAGTGATGACACAATAATAAGTTCGCGCGATACCAATAATAAAATGAAATGGGTTAAACCTGCTTTATAACTTTTGTAATGCCAATTAAATCTGCTAGTTGGCATTAGACACTGTCTATATTCAATTTCACGTTCTACCAATTTTTCATTCTCTTGATTAATTCCTCCTTCAAAAGTGTAAATAACGCCTACACTTAACTGACTATTAGTTTGACGATAGCTTTATTATGCGCATTGTAGTCTTTTTGTTGTCCTTTATTAGTTGTTTTAGTTTCGCGAGTCAAAGCGTAACCTTCATTCATAAAAATAGCCTTAAAACTGTAGAAGGGCAGCGTTATAAATCGGGGCTTTTATATAGCGCCCCAAATAGTAAACGCACATTACATATTGTTACTTTAGATTGGCCGCCTTATATAAGTAACGACTTATGTAACAAAGGGTGGGTCTATCATTTTGCCGTTGCTGTTCTTAATAGTCAGGGTTACAGCGTTTATTTAGAATTTTTACCTTGGGCAAGAGCTGTGCGTAATGTGGAACTTGGAAAAGCCGATATTTTAATGCCTGAGTACTTTATTGAAGACACTGCGCCTTCAGACTATGTTAAAAATAAAATGCGAAGAGAGCTGCTTGGTATTTCAAATTCGTTTCAAGGTGGAAATATTGTATTTCTAAAGCGAAAAAACGCACATGGTATTTTTACAGGTAATCTAAACTCATTAAAAGGCTCAACAATAGGTGTTGTAAGAGGGTATCAAAACACGCCTGAATTTGATGCCATGATGGATAATGAAGAGTTTAAAGTTATTAGTGCGGTAAACGATTTGCAGTTAATGCAATTACTTTTTGCCAAGCGGGTCGATCTTATTATAGGCGATCCTTCGGTGTTAACCCATTCAGTTACGTTTTCTGAGCTTAACCAAAATGAAAAAATAAAACTGCTTAATGCAGTTGAGCAAGATGGTAAACCACTACATTATAACTCATTGTATTTTGCTATAAGTAAGCTAACTCCTAACTGGCTTGAAGTGCTAGATGACATAAATCAAGCCTTATATATATTTTATAATAGCGGTGAGACTGAGCGTTTAATCAATACTGTTTCAGAAGAATGTGCAGTTTGAATAAGTATGATGGTTTGGAACGTTCTAATTACCTTGTGCCCAAACAACTTATTAACAATGTAGAATCAGTTTAACTTGTTAATGGAGTGAAAATAAAAATGAGCACACTGAACACACATCACGATTATGGCGTTAATAAACAGCACAACAAAAATTATCTGTTTCCCCTAACTGCAATGACAACCCTGTTTTTTTTATGGGGTTTTATTACAGTATTAAATGATGTATTGATTCCACGATTAAAAGGCGTATTTGATCTTAGCTACTTTGAGGCAATGCTAGTGCAGTTTTGCTTTTTTGGTGCCTATTTCATTGTATCTATCCCCGCTGGTATTTTAGTTAAACAGCTTGGTTATAAAAAAGGTATTTTAACGGGGCTTATTATTGCTTCGATTGGTTGTATGCTTTTTTACCCTGCAGTAGTAGTGCATGAGTATTGGTTGTTTTTAGGCGCATTGTTCGTGCTTGCTGCTGGTATAACCGTATTGCAAGTATCAGCTAATCCATACGTTGCGGCTCTTGGCCCAGATAAAACCGCCTCTTCACGATTAAACTTAGCGCAAGCGCTTAATGCCTTGGGTACTACAGTAGGACCGTATGTAGGAGGCATTCTCTTTTTCGGTACTGCTGGTACATTGGCTGCGTCTGCTGCATCGGCAGAATCAGTAAAAGTGCCTTATTTAATGTTGGCTGCAGCACTTTTATTAATTGCCATTGTGTTTGCATTTATAAAGTTACCTGAAATTGAAGCCCATAAGGAAGACAGCACAGACACCGAAACTCGCTCTTTAATGCAAGCACCTCACCTTACTATGGGGGTTGTAGCAATATTTTGTTATGTAGGCGGTGAAGTAGCTATAGGTAGCTTTTTAGTTAATTACTTTGGTGAAGCACACATTGCTGGGCTTGAAGAGCATGCTGCCGCGGCACTTATTAGTTATTATTGGGGCGGAGCAATGGTTGGGCGTTTTGTAGGCTCTGCGTTGTTACAAAAAATTGCGCCTTCTAAAGCAATTGCCTTTAATGCTATCAGTGTTATTGCGTTGTTATTAATCACTATTTTTACACAAGGTGATGTCGCTTTGTATTCAGTATTGGCAATCGGGTTGTTTAATTCAATTATGTTTCCAACTATATTTTCTGTTGCGATTGAAAAATTAGGCCCGTTAACCAGTAAAGGCTCTGGTTGGCTATGTTTAGCGATTGTAGGTGGTGCATTAGTGCCTTTATTACAAGGGTATATTGCCGATACCGTAAATATTCAAGATAGCTTTTTCGTGCCTATGGTATGTTATGTATTTATAGCTTGGTATGGTTTAAATGCTGTTCGTTTAGCTAAAAAATGGTAGAAAATGTATTGAATAATAATGGCTGAATACGTATTCAGTCATTATTATTTTCTTTTTATTTGGAACATTCCAAGTTCGTTATCTATTGAACATTATTTATGTAAAATTAATTACTTAAAATTTGTAATTAAGTTTATCTAGTCCTTTTTCATTGTTTTTAGCTGCTATTTTCGGAAAAACCGAAAATAGCTAAGACAATGCTCACAATATTTGCTAAAACTAGAATGCTAAAAATAAATTAAAGGGCATTTATGTTTGGGGCATTCAAATTTACTACAAAAGTCACAATAGCAGCGTCTGTTGTACTCGTTTTGGTATTAGGGTTATTCACTGTAAATAACTACTTTACCTTAAAAAACCAAACACAAAATCAGCTTGCTCTCGTCTTGCAACAAAACTCAGAATCTGTTTCTCAAAATATAGCTAGCTGGTTAAATGCAAAGCTGGCCATTGTTAGCGCGTTTGCTAAAACCCACCAACCATCAGATCCAAATACGCTTACATTACTACAATTAAACACAGCAGGGTTAGCAGGTAGTTTTAAAAACACCTATATTGGCCAATCTAACGGTAATTTTATTTTAAATGATCAAAGCATCGTTTTACCGCCAGATTTTGATGCAACATCACGTCCTTGGTATAAGCTAGTCGAAAACAAAACCAATACTGCCTTTACTACTCCCTATATTGATGTAACAACTAACGAGTTAACTATATCTGCTGTTGTGCCTATAAACCACAATGACCGTTTTGTTGGTGTTGCTGGTGCTGATATTGATATGCAAACTGTGACAGAAATTATTAATAATATTGATTTTTTAGGGCTGGGTTATGGTTTTTTACTCGATGACAGCGGCCAAATATTAAGTCACCCACAAAGTAACGTTAATTTAAAAAATATCGCTGAGTTATTTGGCACCAAACCATCACTTAGTAGCAAGTTTGTTGAATATCAAATAGCTGGCGAAACTAAATTAGTTTCGTTTAATAAAATACGTGGTATTGAAAATGTAAATTGGTATTTAGGGGTTGTTATTGATCAACAAAAAGCATTTGCTAGTGTATCTAGTTTTGGTGAAACGGCATTTATTTACTTAATTGTGGGTACAATCGTAATTGTAATTTTAATGCAATTTTTACTTCGTTATTTAATGCGTCCAATGAATCGGTTAAATGACGCTATAAAAGATATTTCACAGGGAGAAGGTGATTTAACACGTCGTTTAGAGATAGAAAATGACGATGAGTTTGGTGAACTCAGCCATTCATTCAATGTGTTTATTGAAAAAATTCAATCATCAATCGAACAAGTTAAAGATACAACAATACTTCTTGATGACGTAATAGCCAGTCTGCTATCACAAACACATTCTTCACTTGCTATGTATGACGATCAAAGTATGCGTACTGATAGCGTTGCAGCTGCAATTAATCAATTTACAGGGATGACATCAGATATATTCAATAGTGCGTCTGACGCATCAACACTTGCAAAAGATGCGAATAAGCACTCTACACAAAACCAGGAAATATTAAGCACTAATGTTGCAGGGATCCATGAGCTATCTGCCAATATAGTGCAAGCTCAACAAACTATTAATAGCTTAAATGAACATACAGAAAGCATTGGTAATGTTTTAGAAGTGATTAAAGGCGTGAGTGAACAAACCAACTTACTTGCATTGAATGCAGCTATTGAAGCAGCTCGCGCAGGTGAAGCAGGGCGTGGTTTTGCAGTAGTGGCGGATGAAGTTCGACAATTAGCTCATCGCACCAAAGAATCAACGCAAGAGATTGAAGAAACAGTCATAGAATTGCAAAAAGGGTCAACTTTGGCTGTGGAGTTAATGAAAACAAGTTTACAAGGCAGTGAAAAAAGCGTGTCAGAAGCTGATGCAGTTGGAAAATTAATGCAGCAAGTTATAGAAGATATAAAACAAATAAGTGCTGCCAATCATACCGTTGCAGACGCTACAGAAGAACAAAATCAAGTTGTTAAATCATTAGATGCAGATATACAAACTATCAGTGAACTATCTATTCAAAGTAAAACCAACCTAAATAATACTCTGAACGAATGTACAAAACTGAGACAACAATTCGGTGATTTAGAACAAATGGTCCAAAAGTTTAAAGTATAGATATGGAAGAGGAAAAATTAGCTAAGTCAAATTGGCGCAATTTAATTAACATAGATAGCGTTTACAATTCGGACAGGCAGCGCCAAGCACTTCATTATTTACAATGATAGCCTTTGCTATTGTTATATTAGGTTTTTTACTTCTTTCTAATTATGATGTGTATTCGCCCATCTTAAGTGTGGCTTTGCTCGTTGCTAATATGACTATCATTGCCTGCACTGTTTACTTCTTTAAAACCGGTAAGCTAGAGGTTGTGTCTTTAATAACCATGCTAATCATTTTTATTATGTGTATTGCGCTCATTTACACAGGTGGTAAAGAGTACACAGCGCTGTATTGGCTCATGTTTTATCCAGTTGTTACCTTTGCTACTCTCGGTGTTAAATTAGGGTTATGGCTTAGTGGGTTTTTATTGGTCTGCTGTTTAGGGCTATTATACGGCCCTAATTTTGGGCAGGTCGATTACGGTCTTGTAGAAAAATCACGTTTTATGGCTTCGTTTAGTTTGGTGTTTATTTTTTCGTTGATTGGTGAATTTTTTAGATATAAAAGCCATCAATCTATTGCTGAAATAACTTTGGCACAAAAAAAGGATGCGTATACCGATCAGCTAACAGGGGCTGCCAATAGGCGTTTTGTTACATCTCATTTTTTTAAGCTGGTTAGCGATAATCCCGATAATTATTTACCGTTCTCAATTTTACTTTTGGACTTAGATCACTTTAAATCTATCAATGATAACTATGGTCATGATAGTGGTGATACTGTCCTAATAGAATTTACTAAAATGCTGGAGTCACACTTCAGCAGCGATTCAATAAAAGCGCGTTATGGTGGTGAAGAGTTTGTGGTTATTCTCCCAAAGGCGACTATTCAAATTGCAGAGCACATTGCTAACAACTTTAGAGAAAGTGTCGCCAATACAACACTTTTGAATGTTGAAAGTAAAAACGTAGCACTTACCTGTAGCATAGGTGTAGCACAAGTAAATAAACTATCAGATTACAATGATGCTTTAAAACAAGCCGATCGATGCCTTTATAAAGCAAAGGAAACGGGTCGAAATAAAGTTGTTTCAGCTTTTATGTAGGAGTTGTTATGTTTCAAAGTAAGTTAATTTATATACACGATCCAATGTGTAGTTGGTGTTGGGGCTATGCACCTACGTGGCTAAAATTAAAAGAACAACTTGAGCATAAAATTATTGTTGAATATAAAGTGGGCGGCTTAGCTGCCGATAGTCAGCAGCCTATGCCAAAAGCAATGAAAGAAATGCTTGAAGGTACGTGGCATAAAATACAAAAGCAATTAGGTACCCAGTTTAATTATGACTTTTGGCGTAATTGCGAACCTCGACGTTCTACTTACCCGGCTTGTAGAGCAGCTCTGATCGCGCGAAAAACCAATAAAGAAGTGCAAATGATAGAAGCAATCCAGCGTGCTTACTATTTAAATGCGCAAAACCCTTCTGATGAAGCCACCTTAGTAGCGCTCGCTCAAGGCATTGGTCTAGATAAAGAGGGATTTGCAAATGAATTAGTCAGTTCATCATTAAATAATGAATTGAGTGACGAGTTGGCATTTGTTAATACGTTGCCTATTAATGGCTTTCCTTCCTTGGTACTTATTCATAACAACAGCTACTATCCTATTGGCGTTAATTACACAGACTGGCAAAGTACTTACAGCCAAATTTTAAATATTATTGATTAGGCAGCGTTAATTTTAACGCTTCGACCGTCTTTATTCTGCTATAAGTCCTAATTATGACAGCTGTCATAAAAGCGACTTTTTTGCGCAACATCCTTGTCATCTTTTATCTATAAACTTCCTTCATTGAATTATTCAAGCCACTAAAGCTCTGTTTATTGGCTTGAAATACAACCTAGCAAATCCGCTAATTAACGAGTAAAGGTGTATGCGATGAAAGGCGTTAAACCATTAATCTTAGCTGGTATTGTGGCCGCAAGTGCAGCAGTACACGCTAACGATTTAGATAAGGTTATTGATAAAAGCAGCGAAATTAATAAATCAGCTGCGCAATCACAAACAAAAATAGACAAGATTGCAGATTCAATGCAAGGACGTTTACAGCAATTTAAAACGCTCAATAAAGAGATTGACGGTTTAGCTGTTTATAACGCGCAGTTAAATAAACAGCTTAATAATCAAATTGAAGAAATGGAATCGCTTAACCTATCAATGGATCAGGTTTCTATTATTGAGCGCCAAATTACACCACTTATGATGCGAATGATCACAGGACTTGAGCAGTTTGTATCGTTAGACATTCCCTTTTTGCAAGACGAGCGCGCTAAGCGTTTAGTATCACTGAAAGCCATGATGGACCGCGCTGATATCACCTCGAGTGAAAAATTTCGTCGTGTGCTAGAAGCTTACCAAGTAGAGGTAGACTACGGGCGCACTATTGAAGCTTACACCGCATTGTTAGATGTAAACGGTAAAGAGCGTGAAGTTGACTTTTTACGCATTGGCCGATTAGAGCTGATTTACCTAACACGTGATGGTAAACACGCTGGTAGCTACAACACAGAGACTAAAACGTTTGAAACATTACCAGATTCAACAATTAGTCAAATCAATAAAGGTTTACGTATTGCGCGCAAGCAACTTGCCCCAGATATGCTAACTCTGCCAGTACACGCAGCAGAATAAGAGGTTAAAAATGAAATTGTTTACTCAAATGACAAAAATGGCATTGTTTGTTACAAGCCTCGGTTTTGCAGGCGTTAGCACTGCGGCAGAAACAATGGATCTTGATTCATTATTAAAAACATTAGAAAACGGCAAGACCGTTCAAAGTGCGCAAAATAAACAACGAGAGCAGGAGTTTACCTCTCGCCAAAATCAGCAAGTTAAAATGTTAAATGATACAACTGCAAAGCGTAACCAAATGCTTGTTGAATCAGAGCGCCTTGAAACACAATTTGAAGAAAACGAAGTTAAACTCGCTAACTTAACCGATACCTTATCTAAGCGAATGGGATCACTTAAAGAGTTATTTGGGGTATTACAGCAAGTTGCAGGGGACTCTAGCAATAAGTTCGCTACTTCGGTTGTATCAGCAGAATTACCGGGCCGTAGTGACTTTATGGACGAGTTAGCTCAAAAAATGGGTTCAACGTCTAAGCTTGCTTCAATAGAAGATATTGAAAAGGTGTGGTACGAGCTGCAACGTGAAATGACTGAGCAAGGTAAAGTCAGTCGCTTTAATACTTCAGTTATTGTTGAAGGTGGAAATAAAGCAGAGCAAGAAGTTGTTCGTGTTGGTGCCTTTAACTTAATTTCACAGGGTCAATACTTAGAATATAACCCAGGAACAAACACGCTGAGCGCGCTTACTCGCCAACCAGTGTCTCGTTATACCGCTACAGCTGCTGACTTACAAGATGCTAAAAGTGGTGTTGTACAGTTTGCATTAGACCCAACAGGAGGCTCTATTTTAGGTTTACTTGTTCAAGCACCAGATACATCAGAGCAAGTTCATCAAGGTGGTGCGGTTGGTTATGTAATTTTAGGTGTTGGTTTGCTTGCTTTATTAATTGCAATTGAGCGCTTTATTTCATTGTTACTTGTTGGTGGAAAAATTCGTCGCCAATTAAAAGATTCAGTAGCGCGTGACGACAATCCGCTAGGTCGTGTAATGAAAGTAAAAGACGACTACCCACATGTTGCTTACGACACGTTAGAGCTTAAATTAAGTGAAGCAATTTTACGTGAAATGCCAAAAATCACACGTAACTTAACGCTTATTAAAATCATCTCTGTTGTTGCCCCATTACTTGGCTTGCTAGGTACAGTTACCGGTATGATCAACACGTTCCAAGCAATCACATTATTTGGTACTGGCGACCCTAAACTAATGGCTGGTGGTATTTCTCAGGCACTAGTTACGACCGTACTTGGCTTAGTTGTGGCAATCCCAACAGTGTTTATATACACATTACTAAACACGCGTTCAAAAGGCTTACTGCTTATTTTACAAGAGCAAAGCGCAGGTATCATTGCTGAGCGAAGCGAGAAGGGAGAATAAACCATGGTGCTATTGATTGACTCAATCAATGCTATCCGTGATTTTCTCGACACCGGTGGCCAAGTCCTCTTGGTCATTGGGGTGTTAATCTTCGCGATGTGGTTATTGATACTCGAGCGATTTATATACTTTTTCAACGGGTTTCGCGGATACAAAAATAGCATTAAAGGAACATGGTCAACCCGTAACGAACGCAATAGTTGGAATGCTGAGCAAATACGCCAAGCTATGATTTCGCGAGCAAGTATGCGTTTAAATGCAAACCTTCCGCTTATCAATGTCATGGTGGCTTTGTGTCCACTACTTGGGTTGCTTGGCACAGTAACGGGCATGATTGAAGTGTTTGATGTAATGGCTATAACAGGCACCGGGAGTGCGCGTTCAATGGCGTCAGGTGTATCCAAAGCCACAATCCCGACAATGGCGGGTATGGTAGGGGCATTATCTGGTGTATTTGCCTCAACGTACTTACAACGTAAAGCCAAACGTGAAGTAGAACTACTTGAAGATAGCATGTTGCTAGATCACTAAATAAGTTTTATGAGCGGCTAAACATACCCGCTCATATCAGGAGAATAAAAATGAGAGCGCCTTTAGGTAATTTAATGCAAGAAGATGAAGCTGAAGAAATAAACATGACACCCATGCTAGATGTTGTATTTATTATGCTTATCTTCTTTATTGTAACAGCTTCATTTGTTAAAGAAGCAGGCATTGACGTAAACCGCCCAGAAGCCGCAACTGCGGTTAAAAAAGAAAGAGCCAATATCTTAGTCGCTATTTCAGATAAGGGTGAAATTTGGATTAACAAACGCCAAATAGATGTTCGCGCAGTGCAGGCGAATATTGAACGCTTAAAAGCTGAAAACCCACAAGGTAGCGTTGTAATTCAAGCCGATAAAAAAGCAACCACCGATACGTTAATTAAAGTAATGGATGCCGCACGCGCTGCAGGTGTGTTTGATGTGTCAATTGCGGCTCAAGAAGCGTAAGGGTAAGTAATGCGTTATTTAGTAGCATTAATTGTTGCCGGTGTAGTCACGTTTATGCTGTTTTTGGGCATGCAAGCACTTATAACTGGCGGTGAAGGGGCAATGAGCGAACCAGCTAAAGGTAATGTTCTTGATTTTGTTCGTTTGAAAAAAGAAGAAAGTGTTCAAAAGAAAGAGCGTAAACCACAAAAGCCACCTACGCCAAAAGAGCCGCCACCACCAATGGAGTCGCCACAAATGCAAAGTAGTGATGCTAATGCCAACGCTAACAACTTTGACTTTGGTGCTAATGTTGATGCCGAAGTGAACCTGGCGGGTGGATTAGCACTGGAAACGAGCGATGGCGAATATTTACCTATTGTAAAAGTTGCACCGGTCTATCCGCGTCGTGCGCTATCGCGCGGTATTGAAGGGTATGTGATTGTTGAATTTACAGTGACAAAGCAAGGTACCGTTCGCGATCCGCAAGTTTTAAAAGCAGAGCCTGAGTCGTTATTTGATCGGGCTGCAATGGACGCTGCTCTTAAATTTAAATATAAACCGCGTGTTGTCAACGGTGAAGCTGTTGAAGTAGCGGGTGTTCAGAACAAAATATCTTTTCAAATTGGCGGATAGTAGCTAACTAGAAAAGACCGTGAGGCGATTATGAAATTATTAACCAAAACTAAACTTTTAAAAGTAACACTACTTTGTACCATTGCGATAGGGTTCAGTATTGTTACACCCAGTGCACTAACGTTGTTACCTGGCGTATCAATCGCAAGTGCTCAAGCGGCGCAGGAGCAAAAAACAAAACGCGTTCCTGCGCTTCGTGAAAAAGTATACAGCCAACTGGCTCGCGCACAAAAATTGGCAGACGATGGCGATGTTAAAGCTGGACTTGAAGCGCTCGATAGCATTAATGAACGTTCTTCAAGTATGAACTCGTACGAAATAGCCATGATGCATAATTTTTACGGGTTCATTTACTACAATCAAAATGACTTACCAAAAGCGATAGCTTCATTTGAACGCGTTGTGGCAGAAGAAGGGATCCCTGAAACATTGCGTTTAAGCACCACTTTTAGTCTAGCGCAGCTTGCAATGGCAAACAGCGATTACGATAAAGTCATTGCCTTTTTGGATAACTGGGATGAGATTAACACTCAGCCAATACCTGAAGGGTATTACTTACTTCGTGCACAAACGTATTACCAGTTAAAAGATTATAAGCAAGGCCTAGACTACATCACTAAAGTTATTTCATTAAGTGATGACGAAGGTAAAACCCCAAAAGAAAACTGGCTTGTATTACAGCGCGCTATGTTTTATTCACTAAATCAAACTAACAAAGTGGTTGAAGTGCTTGAACGCATGGTTAAGCTTTATGATAAACCAGAATACTGGGTACAGCTTTCGGGTATGTATGGTGAAACAGGGCAAGAGAAGAAGCAATTAGCTGTTATTGAAGCTGCCTATCAGCAAGGGTTTTTAACATCAAGAGCCGACTTACGCCAACTTGCTCAAGTTTACTTATACAATGGACTTGCTTTTAAAGCGGCAGAAGTTATGAGTAAAGCAATAGATAATGGCATTGCCGAAAAAACAGCTAAAAACTATGCGTTTGTAGCCGAGGCGATGATCCAAGCAAAAGAAGATGAAAAATCGATAGAGTATTTTGTTAAAGCCGCCGATTTATCAGATCATGGGCAATACGATCAGCGTTTAGCTGAGGTGTATGTTAATACAGAGCACTATGAAGATGCTGCCGATTCAGCGCGTAAAGCGCTTGATAAAGGGGGACTTGATTTTGAGTCGAATGCCTTTGTTGCACTGGGTATGGCGCAGTACAATTTGCAAAATTTCGATGCGTCTATTTTAGCGTTTGAACAAGCTGAAAAACACAAAAAATCACAGCGTTTGGCTAAGCAATGGATTAAGTATGTTAAACGTGAAAAAGTACATGCTGAAACGTTAAGAACCGCTCTGCTTTAAATTTTAGACCAACAAGTCACTACTTCGTTGGTGCTTGTAATATCAATTTCATAATCGCACTACGCAAGCCGGCTCAATAATAATTGAGTCGGCTTTTTTATTGCTTTGGTAATTAAGTTGTTGAATTTTAATAATATAGTTTTGTCATGTTATGTTTATTAAAGTGTAACTCCAGTGTCATATAGCTCCCGTAAGGTAAGCCCTGCTGATAACTCAAGTGACCTTAACGCATTATTAAGTGCTTTAAAGTGACTTGAGTTTTTATAAAGCGCTAACAAAATAATTAAATACTTTAACGGAGTGAACAATGAAATTATCTGACTTATTCAAAGTTAGTTTGATTGCAACTGCAGTATCTTTAGCGGGTTGTGGTGGTGACTTAGTAGTATCTGAAGGCGACACAACAATTAACGAAGGCGATACAATAACAAACGTTGTTGAAGGCGGCTCAGACACAGGCGGTGAAACGTCATCTCGTGATGATTCACAAAACGGCACAACTGGTTTCCCTACCACTATTGATAACGCATTTGTTCAAGGCTTAGCCACAGACGTATCAAGCGAATTTCCGGAAATTACTGATAAGCCAGTGTATCGCCTAACAGCAGATACAACGTTCACTAGCGATGCAACACTTACAAACGACGCGCATTGGATTGTAAATGGTCGTACAGCAGTAGGTAATGACCGTGCAGATAACGCAAAGCTTTATATTCAACAAGGCACAACAATTATTGGTGAATCTGGCGATGACTTTTTAGTCGTTCGTCGTGGTTCACAGCTTGAGTCGGTTGGTACGGTAAGCCAGCCAATTACTATGACCTCTATTCAAGATGTAACAGGTGGTGAAACAGCCATTGGTCAATGGGGTGGTTTAGTATTATTAGGTAATGCACCTGCTAACTCATGTGGCGACCAACAAGGTGAAGCAACAGCCGATGAGCTAGCTAACTGTGGTGTCTCTGCTGAAGGTGACGCCGGTCAGTTTGGTGGCGATGTTGCAGATGATAACTCAGGTACATTAAAGTACTTAATCGTTAAGCAAGCAGGTAAAACTCTGGGTAATGGCGATGAGCTGAACGGTATTTCGTTTGCCGGTGTAGGTTCTGCAACAACTGTTGATTACATTCAAGTACACGAAAACCTTGATGACGGTATCGAGTTTTTCGGTGGTACAGTTGATGTAAGCAATGTTGTATTAACCAGCATTGGTGATGATTCACTTGACTGGTCGTTCGGTTGGACAGGCTCTGCAACTAACGTATACATTCAACAAGCTGCAAACGTGGGTGATAATGCGATTGAAGCAGATAACTCTGAGTTTGATTCAAGTGCAACACCACTTACAATGCCAACCGTTTCAAACGTAACAATTGTAGGTGCTGAAGGTAACAACGGTATTCGTTTACGTGCAGGCACTGCGGGCGCATTAAGTAATGTATTCGTAACGGGTCCAGCTACTTATGAAAATTGTTTACGTGTGGGTTCAGACTCTGTACCACGCGCAGAAGATGGTACATTAACTATCACTAATTCAGTTGTTGCATGTCAAACAACAGCTAACAACTTTGGTAGTGAAGCGATTAATGGCGGCGATGTTAAATCGTGGTTTGAAGCTCAAGACGGCAACCAAACGCTAACTCCCGCAGATTTAATGCTTGATGATAATGGTTACACACCACTGCCGGGTTCACCGCTTATTGCCAATGGGCAAATTGGTGCATTTAATGGCACAACTAACTGGATGGAAGGTTGGACAGTAGGTATCAATGGTGGCTTCCCAACAGATATTTCAAATGCGTTGGATCAAGGTTTAGCGACCAATGTATCAAGTGAATTTCCACAAATTAACGATAAGCCTGTTTACCGTTTAACACAAGATACAACATTTACAGCCGATGTAACGCTTACAAACGATGCACATTGGATTTTAAATGGCCGTACTGCGGTAGGTAACGATCGCGCTGATGCAACTACACTTTACGTTCAAGCGGGCACTACGCTTATCGGTGAAACTGGTGACGATTTCTTAGTTGTTCGCCGTGGTTCACAAATTAACGCTAATGGTAATGCAACAGCACCTATCACTATGACATCTATTCAAGATGTAACGGGTGGCGAAACAAATATTGGCCAATGGGGTGGTTTAGTATTACTTGGTAATGCTCCTGCTAACTCATGTGGCGACCAACAAGGTGAGACTACACCAGAAGAGCTCGCTAACTGTGGTGTATCGGCAGAAGGTGATGCAGGTCAGTTTGGTGGTGATATCAGCGATGATAACTCAGGTGTTCTTCGTTACATTGTTGTAAAACATGCTGGTAAAACACTGGGTAATGGCGATGAACTAAACGGTATTTCGTTTGCTGGTGTAGGTTCACAAACTAAGGTTGAGTATATCCAGGTTCACCAAAACCTAGACGACGGTGTAGAGTTTTTTGGTGGCACAGTAAACGTACGTAACATTGTACTGACTGATATTGGCGATGACGCATTTGACTGGTCGTTTGGTTGGACAGGTCGTGCACAAAATATCTACATTCAACAAAGTGCTGTTGAGGGCGATAATGCCATTGAAGCTGATAACTCTGAATTTGATTCAAATGCAACGCCATTGACTAAGCCACTTATTTCTAACGTAACTATTGTAGGTGCAGATGGTACTAACGGTGTTCGTTTACGTGCAGGTACCGCGGGTGTGCTTCGTAATGTTGTTATCACTGGCCCAGATGGGTATTCAAACTGTTTACGTGTAGGTTCTGACTCGGTAGCTAATGCGGAATCGGGTGAGCTTTCTATTGAAAACTCAGTAGTAGCCTGTAATGAAGATAATAACTTCGGTAGCGAAGCAATTGCTGGTGGTAACGTTCAATCGTGGTTTGAAGGCCAAACAGGTAACCAAACACTCACGGCTACAAACCTAAGCTTAGCAACTGATGGATATACACCTAAGTCGAGCTCACCTTTACTTGGTGCAGGTGTTGATACCTCTGGCCTTGATTCGTTCTTCACTAAAACCGATTACATTGGTGCGTTTGACGGTGATAATAACTGGATGGAAGGCTGGACCGTTGCTATTAAACCTAGCTTCCCAACAGATATCCAAAACGCTTTAGAGCAAGGGCTAGCAACAGATGTGTCTGCAAGTTTCCCAGCTATTACCGATAAGCCTGTTTATCAGTTAAATTCAGATGTGGTATTCACAGCTGATGTAACACTAACAAATGATGCACATTGGATTTTAAAAGGGCGTACAGCTGTTGGTAATGACCGCGCAGATAACACAACATTGTATGTTCAGTTTGGTACAACATTAATTGGTGAATCGGGTGATGACTTTTTAGTTGTTCGTCGTGGTTCAAAAATTGAGGCCGTAGGCACAGCAACTCAGCCTATCACCATGACATCTATTCAAGATGTAACGGGTGGCGAAACAACGATTGGCCAATGGGGCGGCTTAGTATTATTAGGTAATGCACCGGCTAACTCATGTGGCGACCAAGAAGGTGAAGCAACCGCTGATGAACTTGCAAACTGTGGTGTATCTGCTGAAGGTGATGCGGGCCAATTTGGTGGTAATAACCCAGAAGATAACTCAGGCACATTAAAGTATGTTGCTGTAAAACAAGCGGGCAAAACTTTAGGTAATGGTGATGAACTAAACGGTATATCACTTGCTGGTGTAGGTAGCCAAACAGAGCTAGATTACATCCACGTTCATGAAAACCTAGATGACGGCGTAGAGTTTTTCGGTGGCACAGCAAACATCAGCCACTTAGTGCTTACAAATATTGGTGACGACTCTTTAGATTGGTCATTTGGTTGGACGGGTAAAGCGCAATACGTACTTATTAAACAATCAGGCTCTGAGGGCGATAACGCGATTGAAGCTGATAACTCTGAATTTGATTCAGATGCATCACCGCTTACTATGCCTACTATCTCTAATGTAACTATTATTGGTGACGCAGGCGTAAACGGTATTCGCTTACGTGCAGGTACTGCGGGCATACTTAAAAACGTAGTGGTAACGGGTGGCGCAGATTACGCAAACTGTTTACGTGTAGGTTCTGACTCAGCACCACGTGCCGAAGACGGTTCACTTACTATCACTCACTCAGTGGTTGCGTGTGAAACAGCTAACAACTTTGGTACTCAAGCAATTGGTGATGGCAATGTTGAGTCTTGGTTCTTAGGTCAAACTGGTAACTCAGTGCAAACAGCTGCAAGCCTTGCACTAGCGAGTAACGGTTACATGCCTTCAAGTGAATCATTACTACTAGGTGCAGGTTTTGATTCTTCTAGCCTAGATAGCTACTTTGATACAGTAGATTACATTGGTGCAATGGATGCGCAAACAGACTGGACAGCGGGTTGGGTAAAAGTAGGTCTTTAACCTTAAACGCTTTAGGCCGGGCGAAAGCCCGGCTAATGTCTTGTTTTGTTTTGGAGTATAAAAATGAATTCTTATAAACCCTCTAAACTTGCCTTATCAACATTAAATTGCGCCGTTTTGGCTGCACTATTTGGTTGGTCGGTAAATACTGCTGCTGCAGAAGCCGACATTCAAGAGCAAGAAATAGAAGAAGTGGTTGCAGTAGGGCAACGACTCAAAGGGAGCGCAGGTGCAGTACTGCAAGAACGCCAAAATCAGGCGTTTGTTGCTGATATTATGGGTGCCGACCAAATTTCACGCACTGGCGATGGTGATGCTGCATCGGCTCTTCGCCGTGTAACAGGCTTAACCTTAGTTGATGGTAAATTTATATATGTGCGTGGTTTAGGTGAGCGTTACTCAAGTACACAATTAAATAGCATGTATGTACCAAGCCCCGATCCTACTCGCTCGGTTGTGCCACTCGATTTATTTCCATCTGAAATAATCGAAAGCTTAAGTGTACAAAAATCATTTTCACCAGATATGCCTGCGCATTTTGGTGGTGGTAATGTAAACATTCGTACCAAGTCTATTCCGTCTGACTTTTTATTTAAAGTACAAGTAGGCTCATCGTATAACACGTCAAATAGTGATTCTGGCTACTTTTACGAAGGCGGTGATGATGATTGGATGGGCCGTGATGATGGCACACGTGCGCTATCTAATGTATTTACTACAGCACTTACCAGCGACGCAGGCCTTGAAGGCAATATTAATTCAACGCTTGAAGAGCGTAAAAATCTTGTTCAATCGCTTGATTGGAATGTAGGCATTAGCAAGGAAGATGTTGACCCAGCTATGAGCTTTTCTGTTGCCGTGGGCGACAGACTAGAAAGCGAAATAGGCACCTTTGGTGTGCTTGCGGCTGTTTCTTATGACAACGAATGGGAAGTTGTTCAAGAACAAAGTGGTTCAAGCCTAGGTAGTTTGGGTTGTGAGAACAAATGTTTTGCACAATATTACGATGGTACATCGACTGAACAAAATGTTCGCTGGAGCGGAACGTTAAACCTTGGCTATGAGTTTAACTCAAACCATCGATTTGAGCTGACTAACATTGCATTACACGATATGAGCGATCGGGTTCGAAATCGTAACTATTACGATGCCAATGAAACCGAAGAGGGTGTTACTGAGCTTCGCCGTGTTGATATTAGCTACGAAGAACGAGAAATGTTTTCTTCTCAGCTTAAAGGCACGCATAACTTTCCAGAGCTAAATAATTTATTCTTTGATTGGTATGGTGGCTTAAGTAGAGCTAATCGTAACGCACCAGGCGGTTTAGATCTTGTTTTTCAACAAAACTATAACGACGGTGTATTTGAGTCAGAGCAGCTTCAAGATGTTGCAGCAACTAATATTACGCGTGAATACCAGGTACTTCACGATGACGTAGAAACATTTGGTTGGAACATGGGGTTACCTTTTTATGGGGACGGCTACGAGCTCGAACTTAAAATTGGCGGTGACTTTTCAGAAAAAAAACGTGATGCAAGCAATGTTAAATTTGGCATAACGCACCGTGGTATAAGCGATGAGTTTACGTTTGGTAATAACATTAGCGATATTTTTGCTGATGCAAACACATCAAACGACGCGTTTTACACAAGTGCTACGGGTTCAGGTATTTTTGATGATGGTACAACTGACGGTGACAAATACAGTGCAGCGCATAAGTTAGATGCTTATTACTTTATGGCTGACTACTTTTTTGAAAATACATGGCGTATTACCGGCGGTGTTCGCTGGGAAGATTTCAAACAAGTATCAATTGGTTATCAGGCACATTCAAACTTATTCGAAAACACGCTTGAAGAAATTCAAGACGTTGTCATTAACGAAGATACTTTTTTTCCATCACTTGCTGTTACGTACATCATGGATGAAGAAATGCAGTTTCGCTTAAACGTGAGTGAAACCACCATTCGCCCAGACTTACGTGATGTAAGTACCTCGTTTTTTGTTGACCCGCTGACTGAATTTTTGGTTCGTGGTTCGCCTAGCTTACAAAGCTCTGAATTAACGAATGTTGACTTTAGGTTTGAGTGGTACATGCCAACAGGTAATAACCTGTCAGTTGCGTTGTTTTACAAGGACATAGAGAACCCAATTGAAATGGTTGAACTTGCAGGTGTAGGTGGTGCGTCTCCGCAATTACTTACGGCTAATGCGCAGTCGGGTAAGCTATCGGGTATTGAGGTAGATTTTTTAACTGACTTTGGTTTTATCAATAAAGATTGGTCGTCTGCATTTTTGTCGGGTAACGTAACGCTATCTGATTCGAGCGTCAATTTAGGTATAAATGACTCAGATAATGTCGATTCATTATTTGAAACGCAACTTAAAGAAGCACTCGAAGCCGATACCGTTTCAAACATTGTTACTAACAACAAACGCCGTTTAGTAGGCCACTCTGAATGGGTTGCTAACTTACAAATGGGTTACGATTCAGATGACGGTTTTCATTCAACATCGGTTATTTACAATGTGTTTGGGCCGCGAATTATCGTACCAGGTACGCGTGGGAATGAAGATGCTGAAGAAAAGTCATTTCACTCACTTGATTTAGTTTATTCTTACTTTCCTAACTTTAACTCTAAAGTTAATTTTAAAGTGAAGAATATTTTAGGCCAAGAAAAACAAATAGAGCAAGAAGGGTTAACCCTTTGGGGCCAAGAAACAGGCACCGAGTTTAGCTTAAGCTATAGTTATGAATTTTAGTTTTAGCTTGCGTTAAGCCTTGTAAATTCGCGCTATAAGCCCTGTATTAAATACAGGGCTTTTTTTATACCTTAATTTCGCATGAAAAATTTTTAAGTTCTGTTTTATTAACTAGTTTTAGCCGTCTAGCAGTGTTAGTTTGTTAACTTGAAAATTGAATCTCACGCAATGAATTTAATTTTTAATGTATTAAGGCATCTTTTATGAACAAAACAGTGGATAAAACAATGAAAAAAGTAGGTTTAGTCGGTTGGCGTGGCATGGTTGGTTCTGTGTTATTAGAGCGTATGGAAAAGCAAAATGATTTTGCCAATATAGACACCACTTTTTTTACTACCTCACAAGCCGGACAACTTGGTCCTGATTTAGCGGGTGATGCAAAACCGCTACTTGATGCAAGCGATGTATCTGAACTTTCAAAAATGGATATTATTGTTACGTGTCAAGGGGGCGATTACACCAAAGCGGTTTACCCAAAGCTTCGTGAATCGGGGTGGGATGGTTACTGGATTGATGCAGCTTCTGCACTTCGTATGAGTGATGACAGCATTATTGTTCTTGACCCTGTAAATAAAGATGTCATTACTCAAGGTTTAGAGCAAGGCGTTAAAACCTTTGTTGGCGGTAACTGTACGGTATCGTTAATGCTCCTTGCTTTAGGTGGTTTGTTTGAGAAAGACCTTATTGAATGGGTAAGCCCTATGACTTACCAAGCAGCTTCGGGTGCGGGTGCACGCAATATGAAAGAGCTGATTTCACAAATGGGCGCTATTCATTCAAGTGTTGCTCAGCAACTCGATAACCCAAGTTCAGCTATTTTAGAAATTGATAAAATAGTCAGTGAAAAAATGGCTTCAAGCGATTTACCACAAGATCAATTTGGTGTGCCATTAGCAGGTAGCTTGATCCCATGGATTGACGTGCCTATGCCTAGTGGACAATCAAAGGAAGAGTGGAAAGCACAAGTTGAAGCTAACAAAATTTTAGGCTCTACCCAGCAGCCTGTACCTATTGATGGTTTATGTGTTCGTATTGGCGCAATGCGTTGTCATAGCCAAGCAATGACTATTAAATTACGCGAAGACATAAGCGTAGAGAAAATAGAAGAAATATTAGCTTCGCACAACGAGTGGGTTAAGGTTATCCCAAATGAGCGTGATATTACATCCACCGATTTAACGCCGGTTAAAGTAACAGGCACGCTAAGTATCCCAGTGGGACGTATTCGTAAGCTTGCTATGGGACCTAAATATATTAGCGCATTCACAGTGGGCGATCAGCTTTTATGGGGTGCAGCAGAGCCACTTCGTCGTATGCTTCGCATTATTGTAGACGCTGAGTAATTCCAGTTTTTTAATTTGTCTATTTTATAGGGTTAGCATAGTGCTAACCCTTTTTAGTTTTTATTCCTTCCTTTTACACTCTTTTGTGGCTTTTAAATAACCTCCTGTGTGGCATACCCATTGCAAAAGTTAAAATAGTACTTTGCGTGCACCCAGTAATTTAAGTACTTAACAGCGCAGTTGTGCTTATTTTTGTGTAGTTTTTACACATTGTCATGCTAATAATTACACAAATAAGGATGGTTATATGGCGTTAATTTCAAAGGTTACTCGAGCTAAATGGTTTACTGGTTTTGTTTTAATCATTGTGCTTTTATTAATATTCCGTGTTGGTGCGCCCCATGCTATTCAATATTATGTTAATCAACAAATTAAAGACACGCAGGGAATAACAGGTCACGTAGGTGACGTTGATTTATATTTGTACCGCGGTGCGTATGCTATTGACGGCATAAAAATTTATGCAAAAGAGGATAATTTAGCGGCTAAACCACTACTTAGCGTTGCAACACTCAATTTTTCGCTTTCATGGTCAGCACTACTGAAAGGGAATTTAGTGACAAATATGCAATTTACGCATCCTGAAATTGTGGTTTACGACAAAGCCCCTAATAAAACGGAGCAAAATAAACAAGTTAAAAACGAAACAACCTGGATAGGGCTTGCTAATAATTTAGTCCCTTTTTCAATTGACACTTTAAGTATTGAAAACGGTAAAATTTCGTTAGTTAATGCCACTAGCGAGGGCGATAAACCTACCTATATCTCAAATATTAATGCAGAAATTAAAAACATAACTAATGCTAAAAACCTCACAAAAACGTTAGTGACTTCGTTAAACGTAGAAGGGGATTTAATGGGCGAAGCTGCATTGTCTCTTAAAGGGCAATTAGACCCATTTAGTGAAAAAGCAAACTTTGACTTTAATGTAGAGGTTCAACGTTTTTCGGTTAAACACCTAGAAACGGTTTTTAAAGTGTATACCCCGTTTGACATTGAAGCAGGAGGCATTGATGGGGCAATGGAGCTTGCTGCAAAAGACAATGTTTTAAACGGCTATGCAAAGGCCGGTGTTTATAACTTGAGTGTTTTTTCGTGGCGTGAAGATATAGAAAAAGACGACGATGGATTGTTCACTGCTATTTTTGAAGGCAGCATAGATATACTCAGTGAATTACTTGAAAATGATGAATCTGAGTTAGTTGCTGCGCGCATACCGATCGATGGCACTTTAAACAACACCGATATATCTACGTTTCAGGCAGTGGTGTCGGTATTAAAAAATGCGTTTTTAGAGGCGTTTAAAATGGAAGTGGACGACGTGATATCGTTTGAAACAGTAGAAAGTACATCAGATGAGTAACAGGCTAATTGAGTTTTAAGCCCCACAAACATATTTTGTGAGGCTTAAACTGTTACTTTTTACTCAGCAATGTTTTTAACTCTGCTATTTGCGCTTGTAATTCGTTAACTTGTCCTTGTGTTGCAGGAAGCGAGTCGTTATCGGCCTGTTCTTCTCGTGCATTTCGGTGTTCTTCACCCATTACTTCTAAAATTGCGCCAACCATCATATTTAAAAATACAAAGGCGGTTAAAAATATAAAGGTCAGGTAGTAAATCCAGCTTAGCTCATACACCGCCATTGTTTCGTACATTATGTCGGTCCAATCTTCAAAGGTCGCTATTCTAAATAGCGTTAGCATTGATATAGACACATCTTGCCAAAGCACGGGGTTAATGTCAGCAAACATCATACTGCCCATAGCGGCGTAAATATAAAAAATAACAAACATAAGCAGAGCTATGTAGCCCATTTGCGGGATTGCTTTAAGCAAGGAGTTAACGAGTAGTCTAAGTTCAGGGATCATCGACACTAACCTGAGCACTCTAAATATACGTAGTAAACGCGCTATTAGCATTGTAGAGCCCGCAGCGGGGTATAAACTACCCAATACAATAATGGTGTCGAATATATTCCAGCCCTTTGAAAAGAAGTCTTTTATGCCTTTGCTTGCAACAAAGCGAATAATCAGCTCAATTAAAAAGAATGCGGTTATGCCAATATCCATCCAGTTAAGTGCAAGCTCAACCGTAGGATGAAGACTATAGGTATGAGCGCCTACAGTAAGGGCAGAAACAATAATGACAGCTATAACAAATGATTGAAATATCTTGCTTTTGTCTATACGCTGAAACAAGGCTTGTAACTGCGACATCATAATAAGTGGTCCTGTAAATACGAAGATTTTTATGGCGCTAATATACAATATATTCGGCATAATTTAACGTCTTTTTAAACGCAATAGTGTAAGGAAATTTGATGGTTATTAATAAATTAAAAGTATGTGCTGTATTTATAATCGGATTACCTATTTTAGCCGGGTGTAGTTCCGACGCACGCTTTGAACAATTGCAATCAGCCCGCCTTAACGAATGTAATTACAAAGCCGATAAAGAATATTATGAGTGCCTTAAAGAGCAAGACTCAAATTACGAAGAATTTAAAAAACAACAAGCAGAAAAAAGTAAATAATCCTCCTCATGACTAAAACACAAAAACAACGAGACAAA
This sequence comes from Pseudoalteromonas sp. BSi20480, assembly GCF_000241365.1. Classification (NCBI taxonomy): domain Bacteria; kingdom Pseudomonadati; phylum Pseudomonadota; class Gammaproteobacteria; order Alteromonadales; family Pseudoalteromonadaceae; genus Pseudoalteromonas; species Pseudoalteromonas sp. BSi20480. The sequence continues at coordinate 35,043 of NZ_BADX01000148.1, forward strand.
CAAATACGCGCAGCGCTGACTAAAGCCTGTGAGTCTATAAAAGACTCAGTGACCGATTTTGAATACCTTACTCACACTGTTGATTTAAATAACGAAGCTAACACCTTAAAAGTTAACTGCTATTTTGAAGATACTATAGCGCTTAATAACGCTGACTCTGAGATTGAACACCTTAAATCTATAATTATTACTCAACTAACGGGTATTAAATTGACGATAAAACCGACACATATAGTGTTTTTTGCCAATTAAAATGGGTTTTGTTGGTTTGCCTGCAGTTGGGCGTTATAATTAAAAAAATTATATTTAGGGTTTAAATAATGGCTGTTCCTTCTCGTTCGCAAATATCACCAGGCACTGTAGTTAATATTGTTTTAAAAGAAGATCAACGAAGCGGTACATTAACGGAAGGCGTGGTAGAGCGTTTATTAACTAAATCACCAAACCACCCGCATGGTATTAAAGTGAGATTAGAAGATGGCCAAGTTGGCCGAGTAAAAGAGATTTTATAATGGCAGCGTTATCAGAGCAGGCTTTTTGGGAATTAGTGACTACACCCGACTTAGGCCTTGATCCGCAAAGTGTAAGCGACCATCTTAAAGCAAATCTAAGCAATTTAGACGATCAGCAACTTATTGCATTTGATAAGTTTTTTGGCATAAATATGCGTAAATGTTTTACATGGGATTTATTTGGCGCTGCATTTGTTATGGCAGGCTGCAATGACGAATATGGTTTTAGTGAGTTTAGATGCTGGCTTATTTCACGCGGTAAAACAGTGTTTGATAACGCGCTCGTTAATGCCGACTCCATTGCATTATGTACACCTGTTTATCACTTAAATGAACAGCCTTACCCATACATTGACGAGTATGACCTCATCGCCGGCTTATTATATGAAGAGCGCAATGAGGGTGAATTACCCTTCGTGCCATCAGGCGATCAACCCGCAGGCAAACGCTTTAAAGACAAAGCAAAATTTTTAAAACAAGCCTACCCACAATTATTCTCAAAATATTGGCAGTAAATCTTATAGTAATGCGCTTATTTAGCGCATTATTTTAAATCGTTTTATTGTTCGATAACGTATCTCAAAATGTGATAAATAATTACATGCCTTAATTTAGTTTTTTCTTTTTATATAGCCTTGTCTTCTAGTAGTAAATCTCTGTTATATTTAGCTATGTAATAAAGTTAAGCCATTTAGTATACGAACTAAAAAAATAATTAACGCATAAGGATACGTTTACTTAATGAAACACATCAAATTGACTTTATTCATGTTTGTTTTTGTCAGCGTCCACGTAGCCGCTGAGCCAAGCAATAAGGCACGCTTTATACCCCTTTTAAAATCAAAACTTGGTACATATAAGGTGGTTTCTGCTAATTCAGGGTTATGCGTAAACAGTGACTTGAGTTTAATTAATGCAAGTAACCCAAGTGAGGGGTTTAAGCTGGGTGAACAAATTGTGTTTGGCTCATTACATAACGGAACTCAAACTATACAAAAGCCAAACTTTTGCTTTATTACTAGTTCGTTAAAATATAAAAGTGATGGGCTTGATAATGGTTTACGAATGAGCCGTTGTGAGGATCCTGTAAACGAAAAAACAATTCGACAAAGCATTCGTTTTTTACCTAACGACATGCTTATTTATACATTAAGCTCACCAAGTGTTCAGTGCAAGTTTAAAAAAGCTGTCCAGTAATATATCAACTATTAGCTAATCGCATTTTATTTTTGGTATATCCCGCCAGCGGGTTGTGTACTGAGGCGATAAAAAATCTCTGTTCATATGCCAGCGATCGTTTAGTTTACTACTTGCTAAGCCCAACATACCCTTGCCGTATCGGGTATTAATAGCATCTAAACAGCCCATTAACTTTGGGTTATCTTGTTGTGGTGCAAATAAGTCACTTTGCTGAAATTGCTCAGCGGTGAGTTCTAGTGCACCTACACCACATTTATAAAACCGCACGCCAGGTTGGTAAATTTTTTCAAACACCTCAGACACCGCATTGGCCATAACGCAGGTATCGTTTGTTGGCATGCTAAACTGATACATATAAGACTTTTTATAAAATACATCTTCATGAGATGAGCTAGATGCAAAAATATATAATTGCTTTGCAAGCGATTTTTGGGCTCTTAGTTTTTTGCCCACAATAGTGACATGGTTAATTAAAGCGGTTTTAAGAGCGGTTGGTTCATAAATACGCTCTCCAAAGCTGCGAGTTGAGTAAATTTCGCGTTTATCTTGGCGTACATCATCCCAGTTTAAACATACTAAGCCATTAAGCTCGCTTACTGTACGCTCTACCACCACACTAAAAGCGCGGCGCATAGTTTTTGGGTTTTGTTGGGCAAGTTGCCATGCGGTGTTTATGTTCATTATTTTTAGCTTTTTAGCTAAGCGCTTGCCAATTCCCCATACATCTTGGCAGTCCATGCGCTGTAAAATAGCTCGCCGACTTGCTTCGTCATTTATGACAGCAACACCGTCAAAGCCTGTTAATTTTTTAGCTGCATGATTTGCTGCTTTTGCAAGTGTAGGCGTTGGCCCAAACCCCACGCCAACGGGGAGCTTTGTTTCTCGCCATACGGTTCGTCTAATAAGGTGCCCGTAAGTATGCCAATCTTTTACAACGTTTTCGTAGCCGCTAAAGTGCAAAAACGATTCATCAATACTGTAAATATGCTGGGTATCACAAAAGCGGCCAATCACACTCATCATTCGGTCGCTTAAATTAGCGTATAGTTCATAGTTACTAGAGCGTACAACCACATTATTTTGTTCTAGTAACTGCTTAACTTTAAAATAAGGGCCAAATTTAGGAATATTTAAACGTCGCGCAATAGGGCATACCGCACATACGCAGCCGTCGTTATTAGTGAGCACAACCACAGGTTTTGAACGAATGGCGGGATCAAATACTTTTTCGGCGCTGGCATAAAACGCCACGGCATCGACTAAGGCATACATGAAAGTAACTCAGGGCTTTGGCGATGCATCCGAATTGACAAACTGACTACGCCTTCAAGCTGAAACTCATCGCTAGGCGTAATATTAACGGGTTGATATACAGGCGAAGCCGATAGTAATCGAGCGTTTGTTTTATCAAGTAGCTTACACACAAATAAGCCATTTAAATTAGCCACAATTACATCGCCATCTTTAGCGTGCTCTGCTCGGTCGACTACGAGTAAATCACCCTCAAAAATCCCTACTTCTTGCATAGAGCTACCCGACGCAATACCAATAAAAGTGGCATCAGGGTGCTTTATTAATAGCTCATCAAGGGAAACGCCAAGCTCAGTGTATTGTGCTGCAGGAGATTCAAACCCGCAAATACCTGCTTCTATATAAATAGGAATAACAAACATAAATAAACAACCAAAACACATATACTGTATAAGTGTACAGTATATGTGTTTTGTTTAACTTATGCCAAGTAATGAAGTGAAGATCATTGCATATTTTTGATCATTTGCTGAGCCGTGTTTAAAAAGTCATTGATTTGATTGGGGTTTAACGTTTTACACATTTGATCGTTTACATGTTTTTCAGCGGCCAGTAATTTTTCAAAAAGCACGGCACCCTGATCGGTAAACGTTAAAATAAAACAGCGCTTATCGTGTTCGCTGGCACACTTATTTATAAGCTTTAAAGCTATAAGTTCTTTTACAAGCCGCGCTATTTGAGCCTTATCTCGTTGGGTTTTATTCACAATGTCGTTTGCTGTGCACTGCGAGGTACTTGCAATAATATGTAAGCAACGTACATGCATTGCATTTAAACCGAGCTCGCTGGCATTAATGGCTTCGCGTATGGTTACCCGGTAGTTTTGCATTAACATAAATAGCGTATTGGCTAAAGAGGTGTTCATAATACATTCCAAATGGTTGACAAAGTCAATTAAATCTATATAGTTGATTTTATCAACCAACGGGGCGTTGTGCAATGTCTGCTTTATATAGCAGTGATTTTTAATCAATGAGGTTAATTTATATGGCAAAAAAAGTACGCAAAGCAACAGTATTAAGCACACAGCAAATAACCCCGCATTTACAACGTATAGTTTTAGGCTCTGAAGAGTTTACAGATTTAACTTCTGATCACATTGGTAGTTATGTAAAAGTGCTTATTCCAAAAAACGGTGTGGCCGACTTCAATTTAAAAACGGCGTGTATGCGTTCGTACACAATACAAAATGTAAATAAAAGCAATGGTGCAATTACGCTCGATTTTGTTATTAATATGCACCAAGGCCCTGCAACTAACTGGGCTAAAGCCGCTAAAGTAGGTGATGAACTGGCTATTGCAGGCCCCGGTCCTAAAAAGCTAGATAATTTTACCCACCCTCGTTATATATTGATGGGCGATTTGACCTCAGTAAACGCTATAAAAGGCTACATTAAGCAATTGCCAATAAACGCCAAAATTGACGCGTTTATTCACGCCCCAACTGATGCGGATATAATCAGCTTAGATTCAACGCGCCAGGTCACTTGGTTAATAACTACAACGCCAGAGGTTGAGATGGCTAATGCATTAACCACACTACAGCATTATGAACAGCCACCTATTGTATTTATGGCACTTGAAGCTGGGCTAGTGCGTGAGCTTAAAGCAGCATTAACTAACACGCTTTCTATACCAAGGGGCAACATAGTGGCATCAGGTTACTGGAAAAAAGGCTTAAATTCAGAAAACTACAAGTTAGAGCGCCAAGCTAATAAACAAACGGCTTAATTCTTTGTAGCTAAGTAAAATAGGTTACTTAGCTATTTAATACACTGGTCAATACTCATTTTTTATTTTAGTTAAGCAAGCGTACACCTAAGGCTTGTTAAAGTAGTGGCATCAATCAGTAATTGACAATTTAAATTAATTGATGTGATGCCTAAATATTTAAAATCAGAAAAACGCATTAGTCATTATTAGCTAAGTGTACTAATGGATAGTTTTTGTTCTATTTTATCAATCAAACTGATTTAAACAATCAATTTTAAGGCATTACTTTAATTCTATAAAATGTATTTATTGAAACAAACATTATTAAATTAAAGGCAGGTACCCCGTGAACTCTCTAAACAGCGCAACAGCTTCTTCAGTAACTAAAATAGCTCAGCCTAAGGTTGCGTTAATTGCTGAAGGTGGCGGGCAGCGAGGGATTTTCACCGCAGGTGTACTTGATGCGTGGTTAGAACAAAACTACGACCCATTTGATTTATTTATTGGCACGTCGGCAGGCTCACAAAACTTAACAAGCTATTTAGCACGTCAAAAAGGTTACGCTAAACGCCTAATTAGAGGGCTGTCTCGTAATAAACGTTTTTTTCAACTAGGTCGCGGCCTAATGGGAAAACACATTGTTGATTTAGACTGGTACTTTGATAAAACAAAAGAAGTAAATAGAGCGATTGACTTTAAAACAGCTAAAACGTCTTTAGGTGAACGTGAGTTACTTATTACTGCTACAAACGTACGTGACAGAAAAGCGTATTACTTATCGCCAACGGGTGAAGAACACCAATGGAGAGAGCTATTAAAAGCGTCAAGTGCTTTACCATTTTTATACAAACAAGGTGTTAAATTAACGCCTTGGTTAAATGCGCAAGCGGCTAACGAAACCACGCAAATTAGCAAACCCCAAGAAGATTTTTTTCTTGATGGTGGGCTAGCAGCACCATTACCAGTACGCGAAGCGTATAACCGTGGGGCACGTAAAATTGTGGTTATTAGAACGGTAGATGCTGATTTTCAAGCGCAATCTGCATGGGTTCAAAAGCTTAGATCGCTTGCTACAGCTGCCGGTTACTGCCCAAAAACACTCGACTACCTAATTCAGCACGAACAAGCTTACTTAGACGAACTAAACTTTATGGCAAACCCGCCAAGTGATGTAGAAATTATACAAATTTTTGCAGACGAAACACTGCACAGCAAATTATTAGGCAGTACAAACGACGATCTACGTAAAGATCATAAGCTTGGTGTAAAAGCAGGCCGTGAATACTTAAAAAGCCAAAATGCACGTATTGTAGATTACGCACACAGCTATGCCATGTAGCTGTGATTAACGCTTAAACTTAAGTTTAAGCGTTAATAAAGTGCCTTGGCGAAATTAAAGCGATGCTTTTTTTAGATTTATCGATGGTTTTTTATTGCTAATTGCCGCGCCTAATAAAATAAGCGATAAAGCAATAAACACTGACCAACTAAAGGGAGCCTGCGAAGCGAGTATTAAAATAAAAGTAGAAAGCACCGGCGTTAAAAAACTTAACGAAGCTAATAGCGAGCGGTTACCAAATTTTAAACCATGATCCCATAAATAAAATGCACCTCCCACTGGGCCTAATCCTAATAAAATAGCGCCTAGCCATTGTGAAACAGACAAACTAGTAACGGTTGTTTCAAAATAAAAATGTGCACAAAGGGCAAGCAAAGCCACAATAAGTGAAAGCCAGCCTATGTCATCTACATGGCTATTAAATTGCGACATTAAATAAGAATAACTAGACCACAATACTGCGCAGCAACCTGCAAAAAAATACCCTAAGTAATACTCACTATTGATAGATAACCCACTGCCATCGGTAATTAAACTAAGCGTGCCTAAAAATCCCAGTAATCCGCCCAATATTGCTTTAAATTTAGACCCAGGGGTAGCCACAAATACACCCAGTAATAATGGCCAAAGATACACTATTAAACTTACCTCAATTAAAGGACCGTATTTTAAAGCCATAAAATAACAAAAGTGAAAACCAAATAAGCCAGTAACACCTATTACAATTTGTTTTTTAGAAAGCTTAGGAGGAGTTAATAATGGCTGTTTTGTAGCAAAACGTTTTACTAATAAAATAATAAAAGAAAGTGCAAAGCACATAAAAAGTAACTGAAAAGCCGGGAGCGCTTTGGTTAAATTACCTAGTAATGCTAAAAGCCCCCACGAAAATATTGCTAAAAAACCTATGTGTGTTGCCATTAATTACCCTCCGTAAATACTATGTACTGAGTGTATCAATATAGGTTTATAAAAATATGCTAAAAAGACGGTATTATTGTTTGCTCTGACGCTATTTAACTACGTTCTGCTTGAGCTAGCTTTATTATCTCGGTGTAGGTTATTTAAATTACTGCTTTGCAAATGCTTTAGGTGGCTGTCCAAAGTATAAATTAAACCGGCGGCTAAACGCAGAGGCATCGTTATAACCAATGCGCTCGCCTACTAAAGCAATCGGTAAGTCTGAATGGCTTAAAAGGGCGCGAGCGTGCTGCATTCGCAACATAGTTAAATATTGCAGTGCACTCATAGTGGTACTTTTTTTAAACACAGTTTTAAATTGCGTAACGCTTAAACAGGCTATATCGGCCAGCTCTTTTAACGTGTAGGGGTAGGCTAAATTTTGCTTAACAATGGTTATTACATTATCTATTCGCTTATCAATATTACTGTGGCTGCTTTGCTCACAAAGTAATAAGTAAAATAAATCAAAAGTTGAATTAGTAAGCTTTTCGTCGTTAACAACGAGCAGTTGCTGCTCTATAAACTGTAAGTAACTTAATAAACGGCTATCTATTGGGATTTTAGGGCATAAAAGGTTAATAAGGTTATCAGGAAGCGCGTCTAAATCTGCCACAATAAAACGCGTGGCTTCATCGGCTGTAAAAGCATGCACTACGTTTTTCTCTATAACGATACAACTGCCCGTACTCACCGTTGTTTTAAAGTCATTATTTAACGTTATGAAAATTTCACCGTGTAAGGGTAAAACAAGTTGATGGTAATTATGCTGGTGGCACTTTATATCTTGCGAATAATACCGAATAGAAAGCTTATTCATTGCCTACTCCATTACCTAATAAATAAATCGAGTATTGCCTTAAATACTTTAAGTAAAACATAGCGTTAATAAAACCTAAGTAGATGACAATAATATACTGGTTTCGCTATTTAAAATGCCTTCTATTTCGCGCACTTGCCTGAGTACGCCATCAAACTCACCTAAATTTGCCGTCTGTATTTCTGCTACTAAATCCCAAGCGCCGTTAGTGGTATGCAATTTAGTGAGCTCTGGTATGCCCCGCAGAGTTTTAATTACCTGCGATATAGATTTACCCACCACTTCTACCATCATTATTGCTCTTACAGCTTCGGTTTCTATGTGTTCGTGTACACGCACCGTAAAGCCTAATATCGCGCCCGATGAAACTAAACGGTCTAAACGATTTTGAACTGTCCCGCGCGACACCTTTAAAACATCGGCTAGGGCTGAAATAGAAGCACGGCCATCTTTTCTTAATTCGGCTATTAAGGCGTTATCTAATGAGTCGTAAATATAAGGGGTCATTCGCTTACCTCTAATTAATTTCATACAAAATACTAAAACTTTACATTTATGCATAGCAAATTGATAAAAATTACTACTATTTGTATAAAGTATTGCCATATTAAATGGCATCTGTAGTCGATAAACTTATTTTAATTAGTTCATATTATTATTACAGAGGTAGTCATGAGTCATTTTATAGCAGAGCCAAAACAAGGCGTTCCATTTGTAAGTGTTCAAGCTATGGCTAAGCTAATAAATACAATAGGAATAGAAAACGTATTAGTTAGCCTAACTAAAACGTTAAAACACGATTTTGCTCGGTGGCATGAGTTTGATAAATCGCCGCGTTATGCAGCTCACTCTCCGGATGGTGTAATAGAGCTTATGCCGGTAAGTAATGGAAAAATGTTTAGCTGTAAATATGTCAATGGCCATCCAAAAAACACGTTTAAGGAGCTTCAAACGGTTGCGGCTTTTGGTATTTTGTCAGATGTTGATAGCGGCTACCCGGTAATGATTAGTGAAATGTGCCTATTAACCGCACTACGCACTGCTGCAACATCAGCGCTGGTGGCTACTTATTTAGCACCAAAAAACTCAACAACCTTAACTCTGATTGGTAATGGGGCTCAGTCAGAGTTTCAGGCTTTAGCATTTAAAGCGGTATTAGGTATTACGCACATTCGTTTATACGATATAGACGAAGCAGCTTCTCAAAAAGCATTTAATAACTTAAGCAATAAAGGCTTAACCGTGACTATCTGTAAAAGTGTAGAGGAAGCAATAAAGGGCGCGCACATAATTACCACATGCACGGCCGATAAAACCAACGCAACCATTTTAACAAACGATATGATCCCACAAGGTGTTCATATTAATACGATTGGAGGCGATTGCCCTGGAAAAACTGAGCTTGATTCAGCGTTGTTGGAGCGTGCTAATGTATTTGTAGAGTACGAACCACAAACTAGAGTAGAGGGGGAAATTCAACAAATGAGCAGGTGTTTTGCTGTAACCGAATTTCATAAAGTAATTAATAAACAGCACCTTGGTCGTACATACGAAAAAGAGCTTACTATTTTTGACGGTGTAGGCTTTGCAAGCGAAGACTTTAGCGCGTTAGTGTATATTCGCGAGCAGCTTATTAAGTCAGGAGAATACGAAATACTTGACCTGATCACTCAGCAGGGCGACCCACGCAATTTATTTTCAGTTCTTGAAATACCGCATAAAGATAAAGAGAGTGCAGCATGAGCCTAACACAACAAGCACCGAGCGCGGTTGTTATGGTTCGTCCGCATCACTTTACTTCTAATCCACAAACCATGCTCGACAATGCATTTCAAAGCGAATGTGAAGTAAAAAATGAAAGCGAGCAAGCATTTAAAGAGGTGACCCACGCGGTTGAGTTACTACAAAGCGAAGGTGTAACCGTTCATTTATTTGAAGATGAGCAAACACACACACCCGACTCGGTTTTTCCAAACAACTGGTTTTCTACCCATCAAAATGGGCAATTAATTATTTACCCAATGTTTGTTGAAAACAGAAGATTAGAATATCGTAAAGATATAATTGATTTTTTAACGGATCACTATAAAGTGGCGGTAGTGACTGATTATGCGCATTTATCGAAAGAAAATTCATTTTTGGAAGGGACCGGATCACTGGTGCTCGATCACCAATATAAACTTGCCTACGCGGTAGAATCTAAACGCACAACAAGGTCGGTCGTTAATACGGTGTGTAATTTACTTTCGTTTAAGCCGGTTGTGTTTAACGCAACTGACGAGCAAGGTATAGCGGTGTATCACACTAATGTACTAATGTGTGTGGCTAGCAAGTTTGTAATGATTGGCTTAAATATGGTGCCTGAAGAACAACGCAGTGAGCTGGTAGGGCATTTTTTAAAAAGCCATCACGAAGTAATTGATTTGTCGGTTGAGCAAATAAATAACTTTTGCGGGAATGCCATTGAATTACAAGGTAAAAATGGGCGAATTTTAGCGCTGTCACAAACCGCCTATAATGCGCTTACAGCCGAGCAAATAATTGCAATACAAAAAACGGCTAAACTGGTGCCTTTGCCCATACCTACCATTGAATCTGCTGGTGGTTCAGTAAGATGTATGATTGCAGGGGTACATTTACAAAGTAAATAAGAAAAGCTAAAGGCAACATGGTTGCCTTTAGTACGAATAAAATATTAAGCGTTGCCAGTACATTTTAAAATGCCTATGTTAAAGCGCATAACTATAAAAATATAATAAGGAATCCGCAATGTTCGATACGGTAGTAAAAAGTGTGAATAACCTTTTGTGGGGAGAAGGTCAGGTACTCATTTATATTTTACTTTTCACCGGCGTATGGTTTTCTGTGCGTTTAAAAGCAATTCAAATAGTTAAATTTAAGCATATGTTTAGCCTATTAAAAGGCAGCAGTAAATGTAATAAAAACGATATTTCATCATTTCAGGCATTGTGTACAGGGCTTTGTGCTCGGGTAGGTACGGGTAATTTAGCCGGTGTTGCAGTCGCTATATCGCTTGGTGGCAGTGGTGCAATATTTTGGATGTGGGTCATTGCTATATTGGGCATGGCAACCGGATTTGCAGAAAGTATATTAGGCCAAGTGTATAAAATTCGAGATAGTAACGGCGAATTTAGAGGTGGCCCTGCGTATTATATTCAACAAGGACTGGGAAGCCGTGCCTTTGCAATTGTATTTGCCGCGTGCTTATTTTTAGGGTACGGGTTTACTTTTAGCGCAATGCAAACCAATACGATTACTGATGCCTTAAACTACGCATTTGAAGTACCCACGTTTTACTCCGGTATTGTTATTACAGTCCTTGCAGGCTCAATTATATTAGGCGGCTTTAAAGCCATTGCCCGGTTTGCAGAGCGCGTAGTGCCAATTATGGGCATTATTTTTGTATTAGCCGCCGTTATTATTACCGTTATAAATTTTACTCAAGTACCGGCCATGCTTAAAGATATATTTTTGTCAGCCTTTGGATTACAAGAAGCGGGCGCAGGTGCGATGGGGGCTGCCATTAAAAATGGTATTCAACGCGGTTTATATTCTAACGAAGCGGGCGCAGGGAGTGTTCCGCATGCCAGTGCAAGTGCTAGCCCTATTCCTAATCACCCTGTAACACAGGGCTACATACAAATGCTTGGTGTGTTTTTCGATACGATCGTACTTTGTAGTTGTACAGCCGTTGTTATTTTATTAGCTGATATAGACATAAGCGGCGAAATGGAAGGCATACGTTTAACGCAAAGCGCTATGACCGCGCATTTGGCGCAAGGTGGCGTATACTTTGTAGCTGCAGCCATTACGTTATTTGCCTTTACTTCGGTGGTAGCTAACTACGCCTACGCTGAAAGTAACTTACATCTATTTAAGCTTGATAACAAAGTAGGGCGTGGTATTTACACCTTACTATATTTATCAATGATGTTGTGGGGCGCATCGGCCACATTAAAAGAAGTATGGGATTTAGCCGATATTGCGTTAGGGTTAATGACAGTCGTTAACGTAATCGCTATCATACTGTTAACGCCTACTATTTTGTCTGTAACGCAGGATTACCACACGCAAAGAGACAAAGGTATAGAACCCGAATTTAAAGTAAAAGATGTAAAAGTTCAGGGAAAATGCGAAGACGGCATTTGGGATTAATTCATGTATTTTAGCTAACTTTAACTACAAATAGCGGTTTTATGGCAGCATAAAACCGCTTTTTAATTTTGCATAACTATTCACATTTGTAGCGCGTTAAAGAGTTTAAAATACATATTTAAAAGGTAAAAATACAGACATGATCGACATTGTCGCAGGGAAGAACGCAGCAAAAATAATAAACGAGCAAGGCTTTAAGCCTGAGCTATTTACTTCATTTTTAGGCGCAAGTGGTGGGCCTAAATGGTTTACTTTATTTGGATTAGACAAATATATTTTTGGTGAATTTTTTAAAAACCGAACCCAACCGCTTAATTTAATTGGCTCATCTGCAGGGGCTTTTCGTTCAGCCTGTTTTGCACAAAACGACCCGGTTGCCGCCATTGAGCGTTTAGCAACATCGTATTCGCAAACGCGTTATTCAAGTAATAAACCAACACCTGCTGAAATTACAATTAAAGCCCGCGCATTACTTGAAGATGTATTTGGCGATAACGGCGTTACCGAAATAATAAATAACCCCGTATTTAAAGCACATTTTATAGTCGCTAAATCTAATGGCTTTATTGCCAGCGAAAATAAATTAATTCAGCTTTTAGGTTTATCAAAAAGTTATATGCTCAACCGCGTAAACCGAAAATTATTAGGCTCGCAATACGAGCGTTTTATTTTTGGTGCACCAAATAGTAATTTATCAATAACCGACAGTTATAATTTTAAAACGCAAAACATAGCACTTAACCAAACAAATTTAAAAGATGCCTTACTTGCATCCGGCTCTATACCGCTTGTTATGCAAGGTATAAAAAATATTGCAGGCTCGCCACAAGGCATGTATCGCGATGGCGGAATAATCGACTACCACTTTGATGTAAAAATTAATAACCCTGGCTTAATTTTGTATCCGCATTTTAATAGCGACCCAAAAGCAGGGTGGTTTGATAAAAACTTAAAACGCAAAGTAGCACCACAAAATTACGACAACGTGGTGATGATCACCCCATCAAAAGAATTTGTAGCCGGTTTACCTTACGGCAAAATCCCAGACCGAAACGACTTTACCGATCTTGATGCCGACACGCGTATTAAATATTGGAATACTGTGTTTAGTGAAACTGAAAAATTGGCTGAAGCATTTGATAAAAAGACAAATAATATATAAATTAAAAGGAAATTAAAATCGAAACTCTAATTAGTAAAGAATTTCTTCCTCTATTCAGTTCCGCTATCACAGGAGGGATTGCGATATTAGCTGTATTGATTACAGGGTTTATAAACTTTAAAATAAATAAAAATAATAACGAAGCTAACTATAAGAAAGAAGCTTTAAACAAAGTATTAGATAAACAAGAAGAAATTATTTCTTCTTTAAGTAAATATGTTGATGAACAGATTATAGAAGTGACCACTCTTATTTTTTTATATGATGGTAAAATTGATACTAGTTACGCACTTGAAAGAATAGATACAGCAAAAGGATTACATGATTATACCAAAATAAAAACACTGGCTATGATTTATCTAACGAAGGAAGAATTTAAAAAGGTTGAAGAAATTAACGATATAACTCTAAAAATATCAGAGTTTATACCAGACACAATAGAGTCTGTGCTAGACAAAAAGAAAGTCAAAAATATAAAAGCACTCCGAGAAGAGCTAGTAAGTTCATCTGATAACTTGAAATGTATAATTTCTAATAAATGTAGAAAAATTTTAAATTTAGAGTGACATTTTTTAATTATTAAATATTGGAACTTGGTTTTAATGCTATTCATTTAATCATTATATAAATAGTATTAAAACCAAGAAAAGACTCAGAGAGCTTATTAGGATACCGGTAATAACAACCCATAAATTACGTTATGTTAAATTGTGATATCAATAATAAAGCGAGCGTGATTATATAAATCAGCCCGCTTTTAGGAGAGTTATTAACGGTTAATTTAGCTCAGAATCTACCCAAAATTTAGTCCCTTTTAGAACAGCTTGTAGAGCAAGTCCATTTTCGGTTACAGAATATACAGTAACTTGGTCTGCAATGGCTTCGGCCACCAATGCTCCACCTGTATCTTCGTATTTTGCTGCAGCATCTGCGTTCCCACCAAATGCCCAACCGTGTTCAATAAATCTATTTACTGCTGCTTGAGTATGAAAAACCATAACTACATTAAAATCTTTAACACCTAAACCTAACCCTAAACCAGCTTCACCCATGTTCATGTAAGTAGATTTACCTGTTAGGTTATTTTTTACTACGCCATAACCACCACCAAAACTAGCAAGAATAACGTTAACATTCGCGTTATCAAAAACAGCATAACCAGCAGAGTTTGCTATTTGCGTTTTAACATCTGGCTTTTTAGTATAAAGTTTACTAAGTGTGTTACTTTTCATGCTTTGTACTAAAGAACGTTTTTCACTAGGAGATGCACTACCGGTAGTCGCACAACCTGTGAGTATTAACGAGAGTGTAAGTAAAAATAATATACTAACTTGTTTCATAACTTTTCCTTAATAAGGTTTGGCATGGTCATTTAAGCATAGTCTAAAATAAACAGTTATTTACTATGTCCAATACTAGACAGTATCGGACTTAAAGGTTATTCTGTAACTAACCTATTTAATTGAATATTTATATACTATGCTTGTTGCGTTGGTCGATACGTTAAAACAATTAAGATATCAAATTGCTCATCTTGATGACGGTACTCTTAATTCGGAATACCCAGAACTTGCAACCTTTATACAGCAAGTTGCCTTGACTGTAACTGAATCAGAATCGGATCTTAAATTTTTATATCAATTTTTATATGTCTATGGCCGAAAATCAGAAGCAACATACAGTCGATTTAGAAACGAACTTGAACGGTTTTATTTATGGTCGTGGTTAATTGCCGAAAAGTCAGTATTCGAATTAAAACGTGAAGATATTGAAGCCTATGTTGATTTTATGGTTGAACCCGATAAAAAGTGGGCATCGACTTCTGTTCAGTGGCGTTATAAAGATGAGCAAGGCATTCGCCGATTAAATAAAAACTGGCGCCCTTTTATGCTTAAAGAATCTACGGCTAGCCAACAAACATTGTCGGCTATGTTCACAGCGCTTAATGTATTTTATAAATTTTCATTACTTGAAGAAAAAACCTTTGCCAACTTTGTACCAGTAGTGAAAAAAAATAGCCCGTATTTAGTTGTGCAATCTCAAATTCAGATCCCAGACACATTAAGCGATATACAATGGGAGTATGTGTTTGGAGTAACTCGCGATTTATGTGAACAAAACCCAGATTTAGAACGAAACTTATTTACCCTAGCGTGTTTAAAGGGATTGTATTTAAGAATTTCTGAATTATCGGAGCGACCTCAGTGGTCACCGGTTATGTCTCACTTTTGGCAAGATAACGACGGCTTTTGGTTTTTACGAATAATGGGAAAAGGTAACAAGCTACGAGATGTTACGTTAAGTGATGATTTTGTTGAATATTTAAAACATTACCGATTATACCGAGGGTTACCCGCCCTTCCCCGCGTAGATGAAGCCGAGCCACTGGTTCATAAAATTAGAGGCCAAGGTGGTATGACTGTTAGGCAAATTAGGCGATTAGTTCAACAAAGTTTTGATTATGCGCAACAATCATTGTTGGATGATGGTTTTAAAGATGATGCTGAACAATTAGGTGCAGCAACTGCCCATTGGCTGCGTCATACGGGAGCAACACACGACGCGCAAACGCGGCCACTTAAGCATTTATCTGAAGATTTAGGACATGCAAAAATTGCGACCACCGATCAAATTTATATTCAAACAAATATTAAAGAGCGAGCAAAATCCGGGGCTAAAAGGAAAATTTAATGACCTACTTAGTGATAGCGTTTATAGGCGCTTTGTTTTTAATTTATTCATTGACGCTTCGCCAACTAGAAAAAACAGAAGTAACTGGCCCAATGTTTTTTGTTATTGGCGGTATTACATTAGCCAATTTAGTACCCAATAATGGCGGTGAGTTAAAAGCGGGCGTTGATTTATTACTACCGTTTATAGAATTAACTTTAAGTATATTTTTATTTTCGGATGCGGCTAAATCTAAACTAAGTGTATTAAGGCATAGTTTTCAATACCCTGGCTTATTATTATTTATTGCCCTCCCCTTAACATTATTACTGGGACTTGCGGTTGGTTTATTTTTGTTTGCTGAGCTCTCGTTAATTCAAGCGGCATTAATTGCTATTATTTTAACGCCAACAGATGCGGCACTTAGCAAAGGATTACTATCAAGCGGTCAAGTGCCCGAAAAAATTCGTGAAGGTATCAATACCGAAAGCGGATTAAATGATGGATTATGTGTACCCGTATTTTTAATATTTATTTTATTGGCAAAAAATCCTGAGTCAGCAATTACAACCTCTCATGTAATGAGTGTATTTTCAAGAGAGTTAGGTATTGCATTACTTGTTGCTATAACGAGTATTTCGATTTTTATGCCGAGTTTAAATTTTGCAATGAAGCGGCATTACTTTGCTCAAAACACTAGCCCATTTTTATTATTAGGTTTTGCAATGGCGGTATTTTCTGTTACCCAATATTTGCATGGCAGTGGTTTTATTGCTGTGTTTGTAGCGGGTTTATTGTTTGATAAGTTTTCAACTAAAACAGTGCGTACTGAATTAATAGAAGATTCAGAACATATTGCTGACTTTACGTCTCTGATGATTTGGTGTTTATTCGGTTATGCATGTGCTTATTTAGTCTTGCCAAAATTAAATTTTGAAATAGTAACGTATGCATTATTAAGTACTACATTGATAAGAATTATACCTGTAATGTTGTCACTACTTTTTACATCTTTAAATTTAAAAGAGCGTTTTATTTTTGCATGGTTTGGGCCAAGAGGATTGGCCTCAATTGTATTTACGCTTATGGTAATTGATGAGCAAATAGAAAATAAATTTCAGATTGCGAGCATTGCAATGACTACAATTTTGTTTAGTGTATTTATTCATGGCATTAGTACAAAACCGATAGCTGATAGTTTTAAAAATGCAAAGTAAAAATAAAAAAGGCGTAACTAAATTTAAGTTACGCCTTTTAAATATGTTTGAAAAAAATTTTAACTTAGTACATGGGCAAGTAATTCGATAGGATGTTTAGGCTTAAATTTTTCATAGCGTTTTACTTGGCTACGACACGAAAACCCAGTTGACAAAAGTTGCTCTGATTTAGTTTTTTCAACTATGGGTTTCCAACTCATTTCGTAAAGTGCGCGTGAGTTTTCTTGATTTTGAGCTTCATGCCCGTAAGTACCCGCCATACCACAGCAACCGGTATTAGTTGTATTTAAAGTTAGTCCGATATCAGTAAATATAGTTTTCCAAACATTAGCTGCTTTTGGCAAAGATGTAGTTTCTGTGCAGTGACTTAATAATGTAAATTCAGTTTCATTATTATTTGCAGTTAGCCCTTTAAAAGATTGCGTTTCCAACCATTCGTGAGCAAGTTGTACGTTAAAATCGCCGCGGTTATTTTCTAAAATTGTGTTGTATTCATCGCGATAACACATAACCAAAGACGCATCTAATCCTACTAATGGCGCATTAATATCGTTTAACTGATTTAAAAATTCTGCGGCATTTTTGGCAGTTACTTTAAATTCGTGCAAAAAACCTTTTACATGTTGCGGTTTACCATTGGGTTTAAAGGGTAACAACATTGGTTTTTTACCAAGTTGAGTAATTAAGGTTATAAAACTTTCAACTAGTTCGGCTTCATAAAAGCTGGTGAACGGATCTTGAACTATTAAGACGTATTCACTTTGTTGTTCGGCAGTTAAATTATTTAAAAATTCAAAATTAAATTGCTGTGCTTTGTTTATCCGATTTGCTAGTGACGGAATACTAAGTTGTGGTGTATCAACATAACCCACCGTGTTTTTAATTATGCTGCTAACAAATTTTGTTTTAACAATTGGATTTATTATTTTACCGAATTTAGCCATAAGTGGCGCGCTACTTTCAATATTACCCACTAAGTAGTCTTTGAGTGGACGCGCATAATAACTGTGATAATAATTTAAAAAGCGAGCACGAAAAGTAGGTACATCAACTTTAATAGGGCAAGCAGTAGTACATGCTTTACAGGCTAAACATTCATCCATAGATGCTTTTACTTCGTGTGAAAAATCGTAAAGGCCTTTCTTTTTTTCGCGGCTATGTACAAACCTTTCCCACCAGGTAATTACTTCACCTTTATTTAATTCTTTTTCTACACCCAGCAGATCTATGTTTTTAGATTCTTGAAGGCGTAACCATTCACGCATTAAACTGGCTCGCCCTTTTGGTGAGTTACGGCGATCGCCGGTTACTTTATACGACGGACACATTGGCGAGTTTTCATCATAATTAAAACAAATACCATTTCCGTTACAGGTCATGGCGTTGTTAAAACTCGTTTTAACGTCGATTGTAATTTGTTTGTCGAACCACGATCTTTTCTGCCCATCAACACTAACTAGTGAGTCTTCACTATCGATAGGTGTGCATATTTTCCCAGGGTTTATTCGGTTATATGGGTCGAACGCTGTTTTGATTATGCGCAGTTGGGTAAACAAATGTTCACCAAAAAACTCGGGTCCATACTCACTGCGGTAGCCTTTACCATGTTCGCCCCACATTAAACCGCCGTACTTAGCTGTGAGTTTAACCACTTCATCTGAAATGGTGCGTAAAAGTTTTTCTTGTTCAGGATCGCACATATCCAGTGCCGGTCTTACATGTAAAACACCGGCATCAACATGACCAAACATACCATATTGTAAATCATGACTGTCGAGTAAGGCTCTAAACTCAACTATATAGTCGGCTAAATTTTCAGGCGGTACTGCAGTATCTTCTGCAAAGGCCAATGGCTTTTGGCTGCCTTTTACGTTTCCAAGTAAACCAACTGACTTTTTACGCATTGCGTAAATTTTTAAAATGTCACTTTTATCATTTGTTAGCTGGTAGCCTATTACACCATTGGTTTGATTGGCTACACATTCATCTAACAATGTACAAAGCGTGTTTACTTTGTCTTTTATATCGTCGGGTGATACTGCATTAAACTCAACCATGTTGAGCCCTTGCATATTTTTATTTGGTACATCGGTTATTAAGTCCGATACTGAATGCCAAATGATATCTTCGCGAGCAAGGTTTAATACTTTGCTATCGACAGTTTCAACTGAAGTTGCACGGGCATCAACCAAAAATGGAGAGTGTCGAAGTGCTGAATCAAAGCTATCGTACTTAATATTTATAAGTGTTTTAAATTCGGCAATCGGTGTAAGGTTTAATTTTGCCTCGGTGACAATACCTAGTGAACCTTCTGAACCTGTTATTAAACGGCTCATATCAAAAGTAAGTAAGTCATCACTTAGGACGTGCTCTAAGTCATAACCGGTTAAAAAACGATTTAACCGTGGAAACTTATTTAAAATAGCATCACGTTCATCAATGGCTATATTAAGTACAGTTTTATATATTGTGCCAACTAGCGTGTCTTGCTCTGCAATTATTTTTGCTTTTTCGACGTTTATTGGAGCGGTACTCATTGGTGTACCGTCTACTAAATAGGTTGTAAGGCCTAAAACATGATCGCTTGTTTTACCGTAAACAAGTGAACCTTGCCCTGAAGCATCGGTGCTGATCATACCGCCTATAGTTGCACGATTACTGGTAGATAAGTCGGGAGAAAAGAAAAATCCATAAGGTCTTAAA
This sequence comes from Pseudoalteromonas sp. BSi20480, assembly GCF_000241365.1. NCBI lineage: Bacteria > Pseudomonadati > Pseudomonadota > Gammaproteobacteria > Alteromonadales > Pseudoalteromonadaceae > Pseudoalteromonas > Pseudoalteromonas sp. BSi20480. The sequence continues at coordinate 54,823 of NZ_BADX01000148.1, forward strand.
AAGTCATTTAGCTGATCTTTTATTACGCCAGTTTGAACCCGAACCCACCCTTCTTCGACATTAATTTCGAGAATTTCACGCATGTAGCGTGATAAATCAACAACGATACCTGGTGTTAAAGACTGACCATTAGTGCCAGTTCCACCACCGCGCGGTCCAAATGTTAATGATAAAAAAGGGTCCCGTGATGCAGTTTGCAAAGCAAGTTGAATGTCTTTTTCGTTTTTGGGAAAAATGACACCTTGAGGCAATTGCTGGTAAATACTGTTATCGGTTGAAGCGGTAATACGTGTTGCATAACTTGCATCGGTATCACCGGTAAAGCCTTGCTTTTGTAATGTATTTAGGTAATTTGCGACAAGGTCTGACGCGGCATCTTGCTGAGTAATTGTTGCGATCATAACGGCATACTTTTAGACATTTGGTTAATTATATCATGCTGATTGCTAATAGAAATTGAAGAATTTACAGTTTGTAACACTCTTTTAGTCGATTTAAGCGCTGCTGTAATTATAATCAAGTTAACTACATGAGAGGTCATTTATATGAAAAAAATTGTATTACAGATCATGGGTGCGTTATTTATTTTATTAGGATTAATATTTGCGGTTGTACCTGGTCCATCACTTATATTTTTTATGGCTGGTTTATTGTGTTATTCGTTTTATTACCCAAAAGCGCGTTATTATTTGACCCTTTGCCAAAAAGCACTGACTAAATCGTGTCAGTATTTAGATAAAAAATTAGCACGCAGTTAAAATAAATTGACCAACAAAAAAGCCAGCAATATATGCTGGCTTTTACAAAGCTATAACAGGTTACTAAGCTAATTTTTTAGCTAAGTATAACCAAGTTTCGATTACTGTATCTGGGTTTAATGATACAGAGTCTATACCTTGGTCAACTAACCATGCAGCAAAGTCTTCATGATCTGAAGGACCTTGTCCACAAATACCTACATACTTTCCTTTTGCTTTGGCTGTTTGAATTGCCATAGAAAGAAGCTTTTTAATTGCAGGGTCACGCTCGTCAAACAAATGAGCAATTAAACCAGAATCTCGGTCTAAACCTAGTGTTAACTGTGTTAAATCGTTAGATCCAATTGAAAAACCGTCAAAGTGTTCTAAGAACTCTTCGGCAAGTAATGCATTTGACGGCAGCTCACACATCATAATTACTTTAAGACCATTTTCGCCACGTTTTAGGCCATGCTCTTCTAATAATTCAATTACGCGTTTACCTTCTTCAAGTGTACGTACGAAAGGAATCATGATCTCAATGTTAGTCATGTCCATAGTATTGCGCACACGCTTGATTGCTTCACACTCTAATGCAAAACAGTCGCGGAAGTCTTCTGATATATAACGTGCTGCACCACGAAAACCAATCATTGGGTTTTCTTCTTCAGGTTCGTATTGTTGGCCACCCACTAAGTTAGCGTACTCGTTTGATTTAAAATCAGACATACGAACAATTACTCGCTCGGGAGCAAACGCACAACCTAGCGTTGAAATACCTTCAACAAGTTTTGAAATATAAAACTCTACTGGTGAATCGTAACCAGCAATCATGTCGGTTATTTCTTCTTTAAGGGCATCTGTTTGTGCGTCGAAATTTAATAATGCTTTTGGATGCACGCCAATCATACGGTTTATGATGAATTCAACACGTGCAAGGCCAACACCTGAGTGTGGCAAACGTGCAAAGTCGAATGCGCGGTCCGGGTTACCCACGTTCATCATTACTTTCATTGGTAGGTTTGGCATTTCGTCAACACGTGAAGTAAGCACTTCAAAGTCTAAAATACCTTCGTAAATGAAACCAGTATCGCCTTCGGCACATGATACAGTGACTTCTTGACCAGCTTTGATTAGGTCGGTTGCATTGCCACATCCTACAACTGCAGGGATACCCAGTTCACGAGCAATGATTGCTGCGTGACATGTGCGGCCACCACGATTTGTAACAATCGCTGCTGCACGCTTCATGATAGGTTCCCAGTCTGGGTCGGTCATGTCGGTGACTAAAATATCACCAACTTGCACTTGATCCATTTCATCAATCGAGTCAAGAACACGAACAACACCGCTACCAATTTTATGACCAATTGCACGACCTTCTACAACAACTTTACTCGAACCGTTTAACTGAAAACGCTCCATTACATTTGTATCTTCGTTTGAACGCACAGTTTCTGGACGAGCTTGTACTATATATAGTTTGCCGTCGTTGCCGTCTTTTGCCCATTCGATGTCCATTGGACGACCGTAATGTTTTTCAATGATTACAGCTTGCTTGGCAAGGTCTTGTACTTCTTCATCTGTAATCGAAAATTTGTTAGAAAGTTCAGGGTTTACGTCAACTATTTCTACTTGTTTACCATGTGCTTTGTCGTTTGAATAAATCATTTGAATGGCTTTAGAGCCAATATTACGACGCACTACAGATGGCTTATCTTTTAGTAATGTTGGTTTATGTACATAAAATTCGTCTGGGTTAACAGCACCCTGTACAACCATTTCACCTAAACCGTAGCTTGAGGTTACAAATACAACATCTTCAAAGCCAGATTCAGTGTCGATACTGAACATAACGCCAGATGCTGATTTATCAGAGCGTACCATACGCTGTATGCCTGCAGATAATGCAACACCACGATGATCATAACCTTGGTGAACACGATAAGAAATTGCGCGGTCGTTAAACAAAGATGCAAATACATGCTTTATAGCAACCATAACCGAATCGATACCAACAACATTTAAAAATGTTTCTTGTTGGCCTGCAAAAGATGCGTCTGGCATATCCTCAGCGGTTGCTGATGAACGTACAGCAAATGACACATCAGCTGATGTGTCGCCATGAAGTTGGCTGTATGCATCGCGAATGGCTTGGTCTAAATTTGGTTGGAATGGTGTATCGATTATCCATTGGCGGATATCGGCACCTACTTTGGCGAGTGTATTTACATCATCAACATCGAGTGTATCTAAGATGTCATGAATTTTGGCATTGAGTCCTGATTGGTCTAAAAACTCATTAAAAGCATCGGCGGTTGTTGCGAAACCACCCGGTACTTGTACACCAGCGTTAGCTAGGTTAGAGATCATTTCACCAAGAGAGGCATTTTTGCCGCCAACTCGAGGAACATCTTGCATACCAAGCTCTTGATACCAGAGAACGTATTCTTGCACGGGTCTTTCTCCAAAAAACAAATTGTAGTTGAAACTGTGAGAGTTAAGAAAGAAAACCTTTTATAAAGGCCACCTTCATTCTACACTGGCAACAGTCCTCGCGTAAACCGTGAGTAACCCATTTTAGGGATTAAAAGTAACAAAAAGGTTAATTATGAGAACTGCATTTTATATATCTGATGGAACAGCAATTACATCAGAAGTGTTTGGGCATGCAACGTTATCTTTGTTTCCAATCGATTTTAATCACAAAACTATTCCTTTCGTAGAAACAGAAGAAAAAGCACACGAAATTAAAGCGTTAATAAATGCAACAGCTGCAAAAACGGGTGAAAAGCCCTTTGTGTTTTTTACATTTGTTAATCACAGTTTAAGCGAAATCATAAAGTCAGCGGATGCTATCCCATATGATTTTTTGACCACGTATAGCGAAAAAATTGAAAAAGAATTACAGGTGGCACCTGTACCAAAAATGCATCGTACACACTCTATACATGAAAAAAGTTATGACTTTAGAATAGACGCGGTGAATTATGCTTTAATGAATGACGACGGCGGCAATATCAAAAACTTTTCCGAGGCTGATATTATTTTAATAGGTGTGAGCCGAAGTGGTAAAACCCCAACGAGCTTATATTTAGCGTTGCAATATGGCATTAAAGCAGCAAACTACCCTATTACCGAAGAAGATTTAGAAAGCGAAGGCTTGCCTAAATGTTTAGTACCTTATAAACATAAATTGTTTGGTTTAACTATTGACCCAGAGAGACTTGCTGCAATTAGGCATCGACGCATGGCCAACTCTAAATATGCATCTATAAGGCAGTGTCGTATTGAAGTACGTGAGGTTGAAATGCTTTACAAGCGTCATAAAATTGCCTACTTCAATTCAACCCATCATTCGGTTGAAGAAATTTCTGCAAAAATATTGATGGATACGGATTTAGAGCGTCGTAAGTACTAACTTATTTAAATATTTACGCCACAAAAAAGCCGCTGTTAAGCGGCTTTTTTATATGTGAGAGTCTTTATTTACGTGCGTCTTTTAATAAATCAGCAACTAAAAACCCTAGCTCTAATACTTGGTCTGCATTAAGACGTGGGTCACACTGTGTTTTGTAACGTTGTGCTAAATCGTCGTCTGATAGACCATACGCTCCGCCGGTACACTCTGTAACGTGCTGACCTGTCATTTCTAGATGAACGCCACCTGCATATGAACCTTCTGCTTTGTGAACAGAGAAAAACTGGCTGATTTCGCGCATTATATTGTCGAAATTACGCGTTTTGTATCCAGAGGTCGCTTTTTCAGTATTGCCATGCATTGGATCTGAACTCCAAATTACCTTACGCCCTTCTTGTTGTACTTTACGTACGAGTGCTGGTAGTTTCTCTGGCAGTATATCTGCACCCATGCGTGTAATTAAGGTTAATCGTCCTGGAATATTGTCAGGATTTAATGCATCAATTAGGCGGATTAATTCATCTGGGTCCATACCAGGACCTACTTTTACACCAATTGGGTTTTTAATTCCTTTAAAAAACTCAATGTGTGCGTGGTCTAATTGACGTGTGCGCTCACCGATCCAAACAAAATGCGCTGAACAGTCATACCAGTCGCCTGATAAGTGATCGCGTCGTGTTAGTGCTTCTTCATAGCCCAATAACAATGCTTCGTGAGATGTGTAGAGATCTGTCTCTTTAAGGCTTGGTGCTATAGTAGAATTAATACCACATACTTCCATAAACTCTAATGCGTCTTGAATTTTATCAGCAAGCTGTTGGTACTTTTGCTTTTGAGGATTGGCGGCTACAAACCCCATGTTCCAGCGATTGACCTGGTGTAAATCTGCAAGGCCACCTTGTGCAAATGCACGTAGTAAGTTTAATGTAGCTGCACTATGGTGGTAAGCAGTCATTAAACGTTGCGGATCGGGTATGCGGGCTTCAGCTGTGAAGTCTATGTTGTTAATTATGTCGCCACGGTATGATGGAAGTGAAACACCGTCAATAGTTTCTAAATCAGCAGAACGTGGTTTTGCATACTGTCCAGCCATACGGGCAATTTTTACAACTGGGCATTTACCGCCGTAGGTTAAAACTACAGCCATTTGTAAAATTGTTTTAAATGTGTCGCGAATGTTTGCTGCATTAAAATCACTAAACGATTCTGCACAGTCTCCACCTTGAAGTAAAAATGCACGGCCTTCACATACATCTTCAAGTTGCTTAAATAAACTACGAGTTTCTTCTGCAAAAACTAACGGGGGTGCAGTTTTTAATTGGCCTTCAACAGATTTTAACACGTCTTGATCTGGGTATTGTGGCTGCTGCAGTATTGGCAGCTCTCTCCAGCTATTTGGGTTCCACGATTGCATATTCTTTCCTCATTCCTACTTTACCTGATGTACTGAAATTAACGTATGCACGTACCTCTGTTCAAGTACTAAATTCACTATTTACTAATTATTTTGTTATGGGCTAGTTATAAACACCAATTAACAACTTTCCATATGTGTATATTTCATAAATTAGCTTAATCAAACTATTATTAAAACCATTTATTATCAGTTAATTACACCTGTAAATGTTAATTTCAAAGAGTTCGAGAACACTAAGCTTAATACCAGATATTATATACAGAATAAGAAGGAACACATCATACTTAATTTGCGTCAATTGTATTCTAAACTTTACAGTTAAATTTAACAATTATAATCATGAGGATTGTATTTATACTCATATATGCTAAAGGAGCACAACCAAGTTTAAGCGGCCTACCTATAACATTAATAATATCTAATATAAATAAGGGCTTATATGCTAAACAGCAAAGAACACATCATACTAAATTTATAAGAAATGTTTATCTCAGCACAATAAATTTATAAAGAACTAGCGATCAAAGCAAAAGGTTAGTATCATTTCTTATTAAAGTACGATGTGTTCTTGGTGTGTGATGGTCTCTAAAATAAAAATAAGAAGTCAGTTTGATTTTATGAGTGAGCTTACCTCATTGTTAATTGATGAACTCAAACAATGTGAATACTCAAAAGCTGAATACTATAAATTGCCTGAGGTTCTTACTAGTGAAGAAAATAATGTCCCGCAAAGTATACCCGTTTCAAAACTAACGGGAGATAATGCCCTACGAGCTATTCTTAATTCATTTACTGATATGTATACAAAGTCAGGGTTAAGTAGCCGAGTACTTAAAAGGCACCCTGGTTTGTTAGTTATAAAAAATGCTAATAAGCAGGCACTCAATGATAGGATTAATCAGGTTAATAAAGCTAAAGCAGCATTTAAGGAATGTATTCTAAGTATTGATAACAACGACGCTCGTTTTGAAGCTGTTCATAATGCAGTACCAAATTTAATTACTTTAGCTGCATACAGAAAAATACACAGTGAGAGTGAATCACCTTTTTCTGTTAGATTTACATGGATGCACAAACATGCAACTAAAACCCTCACTAAAAAGATGGCTCTTGAAATGTTGAGTAAATCTGCAGGTTATACAAATCCAAGAATGATCGATCAGCAAAAGTGGCAATCTCTAGTCGCTCAAGAACAAATGAGGATTGCTAGCTTAGGTGAGAAGGAAAAACTAAGAATAAGACGCCCTACTCGAGTTAGTCCTCAAGTAAATATCAGATACACTGCACAAAATCGTTACCACGTTAGTGCTGCATTACCATTTATATTAATAAACCCAGAGCCCGATGTTAAAATAGGAACCTTACCAGATTACGAAAAGCCAGATAGTCATCCTCGAAAACGAGATTATGATTTCCTGGTTGATAGGCTTTACCTTGAACAAGTAACAAATTAATTATGTTAAAAAGGCCACATTTAGTGGCCTTTTAGTATTTGTATAGCAAAGATAAATAATAAACTATTTTTCGACTATTTCTTCTATTTTATCTTCATCTATTAAAACGGCATTTTCAACTATGCGTTTACCGCCTTGAATTTCTATACGTTTGTTATGCTTATTCAATGTAAGTATTTCATCACAAAATTGATCTGACGGATGCATTTCATAGGTGTAATCTATAATATTACCGGTCTTATCGTCTTTAACATTGGTAATGCTGTATTCTGAAATGGCACCCTTTTCTATAAGGTCTTTCATGGTAGTTGTCATATCACGACGTAATGCTTTTAATTTGTTTTCTGTTATGTTGTCGGTTGAATATATCGAACCATATTTTTCCATAATAGAAAGTAATCTAAAATGATATGTTTTACCTGGTGCCGCGTAGCGCCATAAGTGATACAAACGCAGCATCATCCAACGTGATAAACCACGCTTTAGTTCTTGTGCACTGTTAAAATAATAACCTTTATATTCTAAGTTATCGATCATGTTATGAACGAAAGCATTTAAACAGGCAACACATTTAACATTACCGCCCTGACCTTTTTTCCCACTAAAATGCAAAGACGATAAAAAATTACATGTTTGACTCGTAGAATGAATCATCAATGTCTGAATTTTTAGTATCTGTTGCAGAGTATTTAAATGAAAGTTTTGACCCTTGAAGTGCTTCAAGTGATTCTTTAATTGCAGGATATGGCATGGACTGACCAACGGCTTTAAGTTCTTGTGCTAATTCATTCATCGAAAAAACAACGGCATATTGAATACCGGACTTAAAATTTATTTTTACTATTTTACCTTTTGAGGCTAAACGGATAAGAGCTCGCTCTACTTTTTCTTCTCTATCTGATGGCCATACTAGGTATTCAATATCTTCACCATCTTTGCGGGTACTAACAACGGCGGGTGTTATTTTTATTTCGCCATCGTATAAAATACCATCTACTTTTTCTGATATTTTACGTGTAATGATTGTTTTTTTAGGCGCTTCTTCTAATGGAAGTTTTTTATGACCCGATCGAACAAAACGTCCCCATAAATCGTAATGATTAAATGTATTTGAATAGGCACGTAAACCATGAGCTGCATTCTCGATAGAAATGCGAACATCTTTGTTATCTGTAAATAGTGCTAAACTTTCATTATCAATTGCACTTTCCACCCCGTGAATTTGGCCTCTTAGTGTATCAGGCAAGTTATCTACCGAGATGTTGACCTTTCGGCTCATTGTTCTTATTTCCATTTATTATTGCGACAGCTAATAACAACACATAAAACAAAAAAGTTAAATGTTTAAGTTAGTATAAAAGTGATCTGGCTCTAATTAATCTACTCAGATCAGTTTTATACTAAGTACTAGCATTTTTCTTTAATTTAAGATCATTATTATACTAACACGTGCATTTCAAATCTCATTTTTACTAACTCAGTTATAAATTTGTCCACTGCTATGCTAAATTTAGACTGCAAAGCACGACAAATTTGCTCTTTTTCATACTAGCCTGTGGATAAGGACTTAGTTAGTTAGCATAGATCTGATCTGTACTTACTACAGATCAGATCTATACCAATTGATAGCTGCTTTTTCTACATTGAACGGTGCATAACATTCTAATTTACTTAGTAAAAGCATGATCTTAATCGACCTATTTGTTTATAACCTTAAGGGTAAGCTGTGTATAACTATAAAATTTATTTAGCAGTTAATAAAATGCTGATCTGTTAGTTATTAAAGATCTGATCTTAACCACGTATAATGCTGATCTAACTTTTTATAGTTTATTTATATTTATCATATAGTTAAACTACACTTTTAACCTCTTAACCTTTATTACCTTATATATTTAACCACCTTTAAACTTCTTTATTTATACTAAGCAATATTAAAGGTGTAAATTTATATTATGATGTCTTCTTTTTAAAACACATGTCGTCATAAATAGTTGTTTACAGGTATTTGAATGGACATTATACTAATTGCTTAACTTTGAGGAAGGAAAGTATGTCAATTAACAATAATGCGCTTGATACCTATCGACTTTTAAAAGCAACTGCCGAAGTTGCTGAAAAGTCATTAGAAGGACGTATTCAACATTATCGCGCTCATCTTAAATCAGAAGAAAAAGAATTAAGAACATACACCCAAAAAGCAGCCGCTGATTTATTAGGATGTAACAATCGTACACTAAAACGTCGTCATGATAATGGCGATTTTGACGATTTGAATATCAAACGGGGCGCTAACGGCCATTATGCTTACACATTGGTTAATATATTTGCAATGGCAGATATTATGGACATAAAGCCAGATCACCGTTCTGATAGTGATAAACTACAAGTTATTGTTATTAATTCACTCAAAGGGGGCTGTGGCAAAACAACCAGTATGGTTAATATTGCAGCGGCACTTGCCACCACTAATATTAAGCGATACCGAATTGGGATTATAGATTTAGACCCTCAAGGTTCTTCATCGAGTTTTTTCCCATCGAGTGAACACGATCCCATTACTGTCGGAGATCTAATGCGCGATTGTATCGACTTAGACGACGGTGAAACCTGGCCAGAATTTGTTTCAAGTTCATTTTTACCAACACATATTCCTAATATTCGTGTTTTACCTTCCGGTATGGATGACTTTTACTTTGAACACGAAACCGCCACTTTACTCAAAGACACATCAAATTATGAAGAAACACGTCATTATCATAAATTACTCGAAAAAGTAATTGATCCGGTAAAAGACGAGTTCGACATATTACTAATCGACACTGCCCCTACCCTCAACTTTATGTTTTATAATGCATTAATGGCATCTACAGCTATGTTAATTCCTGTTCATCCAGAAGCTGTTGATTTTGATGCTAATAATAAATATTTAAAACGTTTAGGTGAGATTTATCATACTGTTGCCGCACTTGGCCATGAAGGTTGGGACTTTATGCAGTTTTTAGTTACTAATTACGTAAAAGGTAACCATTCACAACGTGACATTGTTAAAGATGTACGTAGTGCTTTTGGTCGCCAAGTAATGAGTTACCCAATTAACCATAGTTCAGCTATCACGGCGAGCTCATCATCGTTTAATACCATTTTTGATCAAAAAGCATCAGACAGTTTAGCAAGTCGCGAGTCTCTTATGCGAGCACAAGAAAATATTAAAGATGTTGTTGACGAACTTGAAATGCTGATCCGATCAAACTGGCAGTCTACTCAATCAAAATTAAATACACCTAAGTAAGGATGTTAAATAATAATGGCTAAAAAACGTAAAAACGACACCCGCTTAGACCCATTTGCAACAGCTGTAGGAAATAGCAGCCTTGATGCGCTTTTAGAACAAGCTAATGCTGGCGATGTAATTAAAATGCCGGCACCGAGTGATTCTTCGCGACAAATTACCCTTGTTTGTAAAGTAATTTCACATGCTGATATTGAAAAAACGACTCATGTTTATGGCAAAAACCGTCGTGTTCAGTCGCTTTTAAACGAAAAATCGGTGTCGGATATTCTTCCTGCTATTCGTGAAGATGGACGAAATCAGCATCCAGCTCTGCTTTGGGAGCAAGGAGATACAAGTTTAGTACTCGCTGGTTCTCGCCGCAGAATGGCGTGTATTTTAGGTAAAGCAGATTATCTTGTTTTAAGTTCAAGCGATTTCACAGAGCAAGATGCTAAAATTTTAGCTGTTTCGTCTGACCAATATATAGCACCCAGCTTGTGGGAATTAGGTCAAGCTTATCAACAAACCAAAAACGAACTTCTTGAACAAGGTAAAAAAGGATCGTATCGCGAAATTGCAGCCATTGAAGGTGTATCCCACACAGCAATTGCAGATGCAATAAAAGCGTATGAGCAAATACCGTCTTCTGTTATTGCTTTGTACCCAACAGCAAATCACGTTGGTAGAGAAGTCGCTAAAAAGCTTGTTATTGCCAAGGAGCGCGATGCTGAGAGCTTTAACCTGTTAGTAGCTAATGTTGCTAGTAACGCTGAGGTAAACGCCATCACAAGTGACGACAAGCGTGCTATGGCTATCACTAAGTTATTGACTGCTGAACCTCAAGCACCTTCAAAGAAAGAAGCTGTGTTGGAAAACGAGTATGTCATGTTGCAACGAAACTTAAAAAGTGGCGATGTGTCGATTAAGATTAATAATAAAGTAATGACCGACAAACGCTTAGAGCAGTTGACTAAGTTATTAAGTGCATTTAATTAGTTAGTAAAATAACGATCTGCTTGGTCCTATCAGTTAGTTAAACTATGATCTAGTAGTCTGTCTAGTTAGTAAAAATTTGATCTATATTAGTGTTGTTATAGCTGTTTTACTTAAATAGCCTTAATGAGATCATTTTTTTACTAACTACTATCCATTTCCTGGTCCTTCTTCTGTCATTATCTTATCTCTTAGTAAAATTATGATCTGTAAAGCCCCTACGCTGTGTGTAAGGTGTTTATATTTTGTTTGTTATTTGTGGGTTACTGTTTGTTTTTTTATTACGCTCCTGTTTAACATCATAAACCGAATTTTTACTAACCTATCAACTCCAACCAGTTTACATTACTGTGAATAGTGCTTTAGCTCAGCGCTTATAAGGCATATACTGGGAAAATTATTTTAAAAAATTAATCCTTTGAGTGACATGTCTGCTAACTTATCAAAAAATGATTTACTGGCTATTTTTGAAGAAATTAAAAATGAGCAGGCTACCCAGTTTCCTCTTTCTGAGCGTTTTATAAATAAACTGTTTAAGCCAAATGTGTTGGCAAAGGGTAAAGCGTATTATAAAAATGGTAAAATCGCCTGGTTAGAACATAACAGTGACTTTTCGGTGATAGACTCAACCGTTCAAAGTGATACCGGCGCCTCTTATAATCAGCGAATCGAGATCAGTAAATTACCAACGGGTTATTCTGTTGATACCCACTGTACGTGTAATATTAAATCAAAATGCCTACACCTAGCAGCCATTTTGTTAAAGCTTAAAATTGAGCACTCTGGTGAGTATGGCGAAGACTATTTTATAAATGATTGGTTCAGTGAATTAAGTACACTCAAAAGTACCGAATCAACAACACCGTCTCAAGTATTACTTTTTGTGTTAAGTGTTGAAAATAAAAAAGTATTTATATCTCCTAAAATAGCTAATTTCGATAAAGACCAAAATTATACCTTAGGGCGCAATCTAACAGACCAGCAATTAAATAGCTTTATAACGCCAAATGATTTACTTGAAAGCGACTTTAGACTTTATAGTTGGATTCGTTCACAAAATGCAGTTGGTAGTCTCGAGTTAAAAGGTCAATGGGGATTTAGTGCGTTACAGCAGTTGATTGCAACCGAGCGCTTATTTTTGCATCGTTCTCGAACTGCAATAAAGCCTCAAAGTGGCCAGGCGCTTAGTTTTAATTGGCAACAAGAAAAAGAGCTTACAAAATTAGTCGTTAATTTAGAACAAAGTAAAAATTGGGCGGTACTCAAAACTACACCTCCTACATACCTTGACCTTGACCACTTAAAAGTTGGCCGTATACGCACACCGTTAAGTGGCGATGAAATAGCCCACTTACAAACCATGCCTGCAATACACAGCCCTAATTTCGACCGTATTTATAAACAGCTTGCAGATAACTTTGGTGCGGGTGTTATTCCCCATCCTACCAATACGCAATCTGTTTTACCGCATACAGCGAGTAATGCAGTAATTAAAGTGACTATGGAAGAGGCTGGTTTAAGGCTGTCTTTATCATTTAAGTATAAAAATAAACATTACCCCGCAGGTACAGCGCCAAATAATTTAATTAACAGCGCGTTTGAAAACACAGTAACCAATGAGCTTGTTAATTTAGGTTTTGAGTTTTGTAAAGGGGGTTTACAAAGTGAGTTTACTTTTAATAAGCAATCAGCAATTCATTTGCATTGGTTAACTTACGAGGTATTTCCGAGCTTTAAAGAGCATGGTTGGAAAGTAACTATTGGTAAGATGGATATCGCCAATCCGCAAAGTGAAGTTACATTGATTGCGAATAGAGCTGCAGGGCATCAAATGCACTGTAAAGTGCTTATTAACAGCAGCAAGCTTTCACAACTTTTTAGCAACGAAGATTCACTTTATCAATCGTTAAATCGACAAAGTCAGTTATTTCATTACTACCCTGTTGGCCGCCAATTTGGTGTTATTAATAAGTCAGCCATGAACGTTTTGTCTGATTTTAAGCAACGTTTTGAGTTTGTAAAAACACGTGACGAATTCAATATACCGCTTTCGTATTTGCCAGAACTTGTAAAACACACTGCAATTAATGTTGAGCTGCACGACGACTCACTCGAGCTCTATCTTGAGGAGCTTAACAGTACACATAAAACAATGCCGAGCGTATCGCTGCATGGTTTAAATGAGTCTGTCGAACTTAGAGAGTATCAACAGCAAGGTGTTGATTGGCTTAGTTTTTTAAAACGCCACAAACTTGGTGGCATTTTAGCTGACGATATGGGGTTGGGTAAAACACTGCAGGTCATTGCGTTTTTAACGAGTACGTACAATCGTCCGCAGGCAGGTCCTACACTAATCGTGTGTCCAACCAGTTTAGTGAGTAACTGGCAAAACGAAATACTTAAATTTACCAAAGGATTAAAGGTAACCACCATATTTGGGTCTAATCGTAACGAGCCACTGCAACACCTAGCGCAAGCACAGTGCATACTGACTACTTACCCTTTGTTAAAACGTGATATAGCTTATTATTCACCGCTTTTTTTTGAAAACATAGTGCTAGACGAAGCGCAATATATTAAAAATGACACGGCGCAAGTATCTCGATTGGTAAAACGTCTTAATGCTGATTTTAAATTGTGCTTAAGCGGTACCCCAATCGAAAACAACTTGCTTGAACTCAAGTCTTTACTCGACTTTGCTATGCCCTCTCTTTTAGGCTCTCAGGTTCATTTTAAACAACATTTTCAAACGCCTATTGAGCGTGAGTCCGACATGCAGCGTGCAGAGCAATTAAAAACACTCATAATGCCGTTTATATTGCGCCGAACAAAAGCACAAGTGGCGCAAGAACTGCCGCAAAAAACAGAAATAACTAAAGAGTTTGAGTTTGAGCCTAAACAAAAAGAAATGTATCAAGGGATAACACGTGCCCTTGAAGAAAAGCTCATAGATCTATTTGCTGAGCAAGGCGTTCAAAAAAGTAAACTTGCCTTTTTAGAGGCTTTACTGAAGCTAAGACAAATTTGTTGTCATCCAAAGCTCATTGAACCCGATACACAAGCCGGGTCTGCAAAATTAGAATGGTTATCTACTCACCTCCCTTTAATGCTAAATTTGGGGCGTAAAGTAATTATATTTAGCCAATTTACATCAGCGTTAGATTTAATTGCAAAGCAATTAACTGACTTGGACATTAACTTTAGTTTATTAACAGGCCAAACTCGCCATCGCGATAAAGTTATTGATGAGTTTACCAGTGGCAAAACGTCTGTTTTTTTAATTAGCTTAAAAGCAGGCGGCACTGGGCTTAATTTAACGCAAGCCGATACGGTTATTCATTTCGATCCATGGTGGAACCCCGCAGTAGAAAAACAAGCCACCGATCGTGCCTATCGCATTGGGCAAACAAACCCAGTTTTTGTTTATAAGTTGATTATGAGTCATTCAATTGAACAAAAAGTATTTAAAATGCAAGAAGATAAACAAGCACTTGTTGATGCATTATTTACAGACAAATCAATGAGTTTTACACAGTTCGATGAGCAACAAATGCTGTCACTTATAAAAAATTAATTTATTTTAAAATTAGTGCGATCTTTTTTGAACTTATTTAACTGTAGGG